>CAZSJB010000152.1:0-7271 GCA_964606625.1 uncultured Tepidisphaeraceae bacterium
GTACGGGGGCACCTTTGAACCCGCGGGGGTTCATGGACTGGATTACACCAACGGCCTCATCTACGTCCAGCGGATCGCGGACGATCGGCTGGATGTGGTAAACCCCACCGCGATCGGCCAGACCAACGGCGATCTCACCCAGTACACCGACCAGTTCTGGGAAGACCAGTTTTCGTCGGTGCATGCTCGCGCCCGCTTTGCCGATTACGGCCAAGCCTTCGGGTATATCCCGCTGAACAACGGGCTGGGCTACGAAGAGCTGTTCAGTGCCTTCTATAATTATGAATATGACATGCCTCAGGAAGCGACGATGCCCGACCTGGGCGGCGCCTCGTTCCTGTGGGCGCGGGGCGGCCAGAATGGGGTGTGGAGTTCGTACCCGGAATACAACCGCGATGGCCTGGATCACCTGATCACTTACAAGGTCATGCTGAATCCGCAGGTGGAGCTTTTCCCGGACGCCGAGGATGAACTGCTGGCTGACCTGCGGGAGTTCAAGACCTTCCTGCTATTCTGGGAAGATCAGAGCGACACCGACAACATGCATCCGTGGGATGTGGGTGACTGGGACTTTAACGACTTGGTCGTCGAAGTGCGTGCCCGGTACAACGAGGTCCCCGAACCCGGCACGGCGCTGGCTGGGCTGGGCCTGTTTACCCTGCTGGGCCTGCGGCGGCGTCGCGGCGCCTAAGCAGACTTGCAACCGTTCGAATATTGCCCCTCCAATGGCCCGGCGCCTCGCCGGGCCATGGCTGTTTTACCGGCTTGGATCATTCCCTGCACTGACAATCCGCAGGGCAAGGGTATAATCAATACCTACAGGGGTTTGATAGCCACGAGAATGTTTTCGGGGAGTGCATAAAGATGGCTGAAACCGACAAATCATCTGAAAAATCCAGTAGCGGAGCCGGTACGGCAACCCTCAAGCCTAAAAAGGCAAACAAAACTGCGCCGAAGAAGAATCCGCCACGCCAGCTTCCGCCGTGGAAGGTCCTGCTGCACAACGACGACAAAAACGACATGCTCTACGTCGTTGAGACGATCGTTGAGCTCACGCCCTTGAACGCCAACGAAGCCGTCCAGCGCATGAAAGAAGCGCACACGTCGGGCGTGTCGCTTTTGCTGGTCACCCACAAGGAGCGGGCTGAGCTGTACAAGGAACAGTTCACCAGTAAGGGGCTGACCGTCACCATCGAACAGGACAAATAACGCCGTCTCGCCATGCCCGCTCGCCGCCTGCTCACCTGTACCCTCGCCATCCTGCTGTTGCTCATACAGCCGGCGGCGGCGTGGAGCACCAAGGAACATATCCTCCTCACCCGCATGGCGATCGCGCGCCTGCTCGCCGATGAGCAAACCCCGCCCGCCATGAAACAATGGCTGGCGGATGCGGCACCCGGCGATCTCGATCCTGATGGGCTGCGGGAGTTTTACCTGTCCGCACGCCAAGGGATCTTTCCCCGCGGCGCCGATGGTCTGCCCTACTGGGCGACGGTTCCCGATCTCCAGGCCTTGATCAGCCGGCCACAGGAGCAGGTGGCACCGTTTGGGGTGCACGAACGCGTGCTGCATTACCTGGATGTCGAGTTTTTCGACCCCAGCCAGCAACAACGCCCCGACGGTCAAAAGCCCGTCTATCGTCCGGACCTGTCAGCCCGGCCGCAACTGACGGATTTCCCACGCGATATGGCGGATCCCCGCTACGCCGAAGCCGGCATGCTCCCCTTCCGCATCGAGCAGACCTACAACAACCTCGTGACGGCCTTGCGGGCCGGCCGGCTGAACGATCAGCCCGGCCAGTTCCCCCGCGATGATCACGCCGTCCGATGGGCGGGCTATCTGGCGCACTACGTCGCGGACAACACCCAGCCCCATCACGCCACGGTCGATTACAAATCACGCGCTTACTTCCCCGATCCCAGCCGCGCGCCCGACGTCCACGCCCAGCTTGAATACAAGCTCGTGGACGACGAAAACGCCGATTACCTTGAGATGCGCCGCCAGGTCTGGGAGCTGTTTCTGGAAAAACTCGACACCATTCAGGATCCCGTCCCGACAGACGACATCTGGGCAGGATCGGTCCAGACGTCGCTGGACGCCTACGACGCCCTGCCCCTCATCGGCCAAGCCGCCCGGGCGGCATGGCGCCGGGATATTCAGCCGGATCGCCCCTGGGAAGAGGGAGCAATCGACACCCTGGCGTTCTATGCCTATCAGGGCCAATGGCGCAACCGCCCCGTCACGGTCGCCGAAATGAAAGCCCACCAGATGGCCCTCGCCGTCCACCGCATCGCCGCCCATTGGCGCCAGGCTTGGCAGGCCGCTCATGAATAACCCCTCAGCGATCACGGCAGACAAGCAGCATCGACCACCGCCCCCCAGCCTTCGTTCCGCGACCAGCCGATCTTGACTTCCCCGGGGGACGCCGTACGATATTTCTTTCCGGATTTTGTCTTGCCGGAACGTCGTCGAGAGGTCCAGCCGCGGCTGGAAGGGTAGACGGACTCAGCCAGTTGAATCTCTGAACCCGCCCTTCATTCTTTGGCGGGAACGGGCGATCTGCTGATCCCCTTTCCTTTAAATAAACCTCCCGTCGACAGTTGTATTTACCCGGTGGTGTAACGGTAGCACAGCAGGTTTTGGTCCTGCTTGTCCAGGTTCGAATCCTGGCCGGGTAGCTGGACTGTCCCTTGTCCGCGATCAACGACCAGGAGACGGCAGGCAGATGGTCTGCCCTGTAAGACTGCTGGTCTGGATTCGAATCCTGGTTCGCCCTAGAGATACGCATGAGCACAACCGCCATTATCCTCGCAGCCGGCAAGTCGACGCGCATGAAATCGCGGCGACCCAAGCCGTTGCATGAGATCTGCGGCCGGCCCATGCTCCAGTACATCCTGGACGCCTGCTATGACGCAGGCTGTGACCGCGTCCTGGTGGTGATCGGGCACGGCAAGGATGAGATCATGGCGGGTTTTGCACATGACCCGCGCATCACCTGGATTGAGCAGACCGAACAGCTCGGCACCGGCCATGCAGCTCGGATGTGCGAACCCGAGCTGCGCAAGCACGGCGGCGATGTGTTCATCCTCGCCGGGGATGGCCCGCTCATTCGCGGCGAAGTCCTTCGGACCCTGCTGGATGCCCATCGCGACGAGAAAGCCGACGCCTCGATGGCAACCGCCGTCCTCGATAATCCCTACGGCTACGGCCGGATCATCCGCGATGACAACGGCGATTTCGTGGAAATCGTCGAGGAAGCCGACGCCACCGAGGAGCAGCGCGCCATCCGCGAGGTCTTCCCCAGCTACTACTGCGTGAAAGCCGACGCCCTGCTACACGCCCTGGGCCAGCTCTCCAACGACAACAAAAAGGGGGAATATTACCTCACCGACATTTACGGCATCCTTCGCCAGGAAGGAAAGAAAGTCATCGCCGTGCAGGCGGTGACAGCCGAGGATGTGCTCTCGGTGAACACCCGCCACCAGCAGGCGGAGGTGGATCTGATCATGCAGGAGCGCATCCACCGGGCGTGGCGCGATAGCGGCGTCACCAGCGTGGACCGCGACACGGTCTACATCGAAGCCGGCGTCACGGTCGGCGCGGATACGGTCATCCAGCCGTTTACTTTCATCGGCCGGGACAGCCAGATCGGCCCCGAATGCATCATTGGCCCGTTCACGGCTGTGCCGCGCGACAGCATCGTCCCGGAAGGTTCGGTGATCTCCGGTTCAACGCCTTCCATCCAGAATGGAGCCAGCGTCGGATAAGCATCCGAAGGAAACCGCCATGCAGGCAGACGCGGACAAAGTCAAAATCTTCACCGGTCGCGCCAACCCTCAACTGGCTCAGCGCATCTGTGATTACCTGCAACTGCCGCTGGGCCGCGGGAAGACCGAGCTGTTCCCCGATGGCGAACTGATCGTGCGCGTTGACGAAGATGTCCGCGGACGCGACTGCTTCATCATCCAGCCAACCAGCCACCCCGTGAACGCTCACCTCATGGAGCTGTTCATCTGGATCGATACCCTCAAGCGGGCCAGCGCCAGCCGTGTGACGGCTGTCATCCCCTACTTCGGGTATGCCCGCCAGGACCAGAAGCACCAGGGCCGCACCCCCATCACCGCCAAGCTCGTCGCCAACCTCATCGAGCGCGCCGGCGCCCATCGCGTGGTTGCGGTGGACCTGCATGCCGGCCAGGTGCAGGGATACTTCGATATCCCCGTCGATCATCTGAATGCCGGGCCGGTGCTGGGCAAATGGTTCAAGTCATTGAACCTCTCCAACCGCGTCTTCGTCTCGCCTGATGTCGGCAACGTCAAGCGCGCCCAGGTTTACGCGGAAATGCTCAGCGCCGAGCTGTGCTTCATCGACAAGCGCCGCAAGAACGGCGCGGTCATCGAATCGCGCCACGTCGTCGGCGACGTCGCCGGCAAGAACGTCCTGATGATCGACGACATGATCACTACCGCCGGAACGGTCACCGAGGCCTGCAAGATCCTCAAGGCCCATGGCGTACTGGACATCTACATCGCAACCACCCATGCGGTCTTCGCCCCGCCGGCCATCGAGCGCCTGCAAGCGTGCCCGTTTGCGAAGCAGGCGGTCACCGACACCATCCCCATCGGCAACCGGGCGGATGCGATTGCCGATCGGCTGGAGGTGCTCAGTGTCGCCGAGCTGCTCGGCGAAGCCATCCATCGCATTCACCACAATGAGTCAGTCAGTGCCTTGTTCAAAACGGTCAAGGACCTCAAGTAAGACATCAAAAACGAATAATCAGGAGTAATGTATCATGGCACAAACCGTACAGATCCAGGCTAAACCCCGTCAGGAACTCGGCTCGCGCGCCAACCGCCGGCTTCGCGCCTCCGGCGCGCTGCCGGGCGTGATCTATGGCCACAAGGAAGATGTCCTTCCCATCTCCCTGTCAGCCAAGGAAATCGCCCATTATCTACAGCACGGGCAGCATGTGTTTACGGTGGATCTGGATGGCCGTCAGGAAACCGTCCTGATCAAGGAAGTGCAGTACGACCATCTCGGCAAGAACCTGATCCACGTCGATTTCGCGCGGGTCAACCTCGACGAACGCGTGGAAGTGACCGTGCCTGTCGAGCTCAAGGGCGACAGCATCGGCCAGAAAGAAGGTGGCGTGCTGCAGCAGATCATCACCGAGGTGGAGATCGAATGCCTGGTGACCGAGATTCCCGAGGTCATCACGCACGACATCTCCGATCTGCCGCTCGACGGCGAGGTGCGTATCGGCGACCTGAAGCTTCCGCCGAACATCAAGGTGCTCCAGGATCCGGACTTGGTGGTCTGCTCGGTGCACGCCGTCAAGGAAACGGAAGAAACCACCGAGGAAGCTGCTTCGGATGAGCCGGAAGTCATCGGCCGCAAGAAGGAGGAGGAGGAAGAGGAAGCATCCGAGGACAAGAGCAAGGACAAGGAGAAAAAGTAAGGCCCGGACAGGCAGCCGGCTGACCCTGCGTCGACTGGCAGCCTGCTGCCTCCTGCTGGCTGCCAGCCATGAAGATCGTTGTCGGACTAGGCAACCCCGGCCGGCAGTATGCCGGAACGCGTCACAACATCGGATTCGATGTCGTCGACGCCCTGGCGCAGCGGCTGGGCTGGACCACCGGTCCTGGCGAGTTCGACCGCCTGGCGCGATCGAAGTTCGACGCCCTGACGATGGATGGTAGCATAACGGTTCCGACGGGCGACAGCGTGAAGCTGCTGCTGCTCAAGCCGATGACCTACATGAACCTCAGTGGGAAGTCGGTGCGGGCGGCCCTGGATTTTTTTCAGGCGACCCCCTCGGACCTCATGGTGGTGCTGGATGACCTGGCATTGCCATGCGGCAGGATTCGCCTGCGTCCGGGCGGATCCAGCGGCGGCCACAATGGCCTGCGGGATATCGAACGTGCCCTGGGGACGGATCAGTACCCGCGGCTTCGGATCGGTATCGACCCGCCGCCGCCCAACGTGCCGGGCAAGGCCTATGTACTGGGGCGATGGTCGCCCCAGCAACAGGAACGGATCCAGTCGGCGATCCCCCGCGCATGCGGCGCGATCACGACCTGGATCGAACAAGGGATTGAACAGGCCATGAACCAGTTCAATCGAAGTGAGTGATTTATTCGTTGTTCCCGATCCGTTCTTCAGTGGCTGGATAAACGGAATCCAGCCGGCAGATCAGGAACCCAACCATCTAGCGGCCGCGGAAACGGCCAAAACCCATGCTAGGAGCATGACACTTATGGCAGAGACGAAAGTTCATCAGTACGAAGCGATGTTCCTCCTCCCGTCGTCGGCTTCCGCCGACCTGGACGCCACGCTCAACCTGTGCCGTTCCCTCGTGGAGCGTCACGGGGGTGAAGTCCTGGTGCTCAAGAAATGGGACGAGCGTCGCCTCGCTTATGAAATCAAGAAGCAGAAGCGCGGTCTGTATGTTCTGTGCTACTACCGCGGGCCGGGTTCCTCGGTCGCGGCCATCGAGCGCGACGTGAACCTCAGCACGGATTTCCTGCGCGTGTTGATCACCAAGGCCGATCACCTCAACCAGGAAGAAATGGAAGCTGCCGAGCCGCAGCCGGTCGAGCGTGAGCGTCCGCGCGACGAGCGCGGGGCCCCCACGCGTGCCCGCCGCGAAGACCAGCGCGAAGAACAGCCAGCCGAAGAAGTGGCTGAATAAGGAGGTCTACATGGCCAGTTTCAACCGCGTCGTGTTGCTGGGGAATCTCACCCGCGACCCGCAGCTCAGATATTTGCCCAGCCAGACTCCCGTCGTGGAGTTCGGCCTGGCGATGAATCGCCGGTATTCCGTCGGCGGTGAGCAGCGCGAGGAAGTGACCTTCGTCGACTGTGCTGCCTTCGGCAAACAGGCGGAAGTCATCAACCAGTACTGCCAGAAGGGCAAATCAATCCTCATCGAAGGACGTCTGAAGTACGACCAGTGGGAGGATAAACAGGGCGGCGGAAAGCGTTCGAAGCTGTCCGTTGTGGTTGAGAACTTCCAGTTTGTCGGCGGAAGCGGCGGCGGTGGTGGTGGCGAATACCAGCAGCGCCCTCCCCAGCGCCAACAGCCCCAGCCCCACCAGGAGCCGGCGCCCTTTGGCGACGAACCGCAGTTCCGTGAGGATGATATACCTTTTTAGTCCGTGATCAGTTGTCCCCTGCCGGAACTCAACCCGCAGACAACCGAGAATGGATAACTGACAACCATCAAGAGGATCCAGAACAATGGCAACCGTTAAACTTCTTCTCCGCGAATC
>CAZSJB010000153.1:0-7246 GCA_964606625.1 uncultured Tepidisphaeraceae bacterium
CGCTGTTTTCCGGCAATGACCAAGCCGATCAGGCCGATGCACAGCCCCAAGCAGAGCGTGACCAGCGGCCATTGCAGCCGTCGTGACAGGTAGATCAGCTCCAGGCCCCACTCATGTTGCGCCCAGTTGGGGTGGGTGCCGTACGCCACCACCGCCGCTGTCAGCAGTGCCGAAATAACAAGGGCCACAGGAGCGAACACGACAGATAAAGTAACGTATTCGAATCCGAAAGGGCAAAGGTTTTGACTTTCGTGGCAATCCACCCTGCATCCGGCTAATATTTACTAACCCCATGAGCACTGTCGCTTCCGTTCGTAATCTGTACAAGATCTATCGCAAACCGGGCACGGATGTAGAGGTCTATGCCCTGCGCGGCATCAATATCGACTTCAAGGAAGGGGAGTTCACCGCCATCATGGGGGCATCGGGATCGGGCAAGAGCACGTTGATGAACATCATCGGCTGCCTGGATCAGCCCACCAGCGGCGAATACATCCTGGGTGGCGAGAATGTCAGCGAACTGGAGGACGATCAGCTCTCTGAGATTCGCAGCCGCCGCATCGGGTTTATCTTCCAGAACTTTAATCTGATCCAGCAGCTTACGGTGCTTGAGAATCTTGAAGTGCCGATGTTCTATCTGGGGATTCCACCAGCTGAACGACGGCGCCGCGCCATCGAATTGGCGGAACGCGTGGGGCTGGCGGAGCGCCTGGATCATCGGCCCATGCAGTTGTCGGGTGGGCAGCAGCAACGCGTTTGCATTGCGCGGGCGCTGATCAATGAGCCGTTGATCCTGCTGGCTGACGAACCAACTGGCGCGCTGGACAGCAAGACCGGGCTGCAGATTCTCTCGCTATTCGATGAACTGGTGGCCACGGGCAAAACCATCATCATGGTTACCCACGATCCGAGCGTCGCTCATCGCTGTCAGCGCGTACTGCATCTGCATGACGGGCAGGTGCAGAAAGATGATCGTAATGCACAGCGATCGGTGGCGGTTGAGGGTGGGCAGCTTTCCAGTCCTGTACAACCGGCCACCGGCGCGGGTCATGGGGTGTGAATGATGCACATCACGCGGCTGGCTCCGTCTCCTACGGGTGCGCTGCATCTGGGGAACGCGAGAACGTTCCTGGTGGACTGGCTGATGGCCCGGCAGGCGGGTTGGAAGGTCATCCTGCGGATTGAGGACATCGATTCGCCTCGCATCAAGCCCGGATCGGATCAGCAGGCGATCGAGGATCTGCAATGGCTGGGCATTGATTGGGACGAGGGGCCGATCTACCAGTCGCAGCGGATGGATCTGTATCGGGCAGCTTTGCGACGGCTATGCGATGGGGGACATTGCTACTATTGCACCTGTACGCGCAAAGACATCGAGCAGGCCGCCAGTGCGCCGCATGCCTCGGATGGTGCGGTGATCTATCCCGGCACCTGTCGCAGCCGACAGGATACCTGTGAACCCCCGCGGGCAGCGGTTCGATTCAAGGTGTCTGATGAGGTCCTCGCATTAGAGGATGCCTTTGCCGGTCGGCGAAGCTTCGACATGGAGCGGGAACTGGGCGATTTCGTGGTGCGCAAGAACGACGGCACGCCCGCCTATCACCTGGCGGTGGTAGTGGATGACATCGAGATGGGTGTGACGCAGGTTGTCCGAGGGGATGATCTGCTCGATTCGGCACCCCGACAGATGTTGCTGTATCGGGCGTTGGGGCGAACGGAGATGATTCCAGTCTACTGGCACTTGCCGCTGGTGGTTGGACCCGATGGGCGGCGATTGGCCAAGCGACACGGCGATACGCGGCTGGCCAATTACCGCGAGAGAGGCATATCCGCAGGGCGGATCCTGGAATTGCTGGCGGAGTGGTGCGGGATTGAACCGACGCGGCCGATTCGAACCGCCGGAGATTTATTGGGCTGCTTCGATGTCCGCAAGGTGTCGAAACAGCCGATTATCTTTACAGCGGCGGATGACCCGCTGACAGCCGAAAACAACCGGTTCCCTGAAGCAACGCCTGCCTCGATTGTGAAATCGCAGCGGTAGGACTCACTTCAGCCGACCGGTCTTCACTGAACTGTGCTCCTTGTTCCCATGTCCACCGAGCAACAACTTCTTCGCATCCTCAGCGGCGAAGCCCGTGGAATCGGGCCGGGGCTGATGCGCGCAGGCTTGCGGATAGTCGAACCATTTTACGCCACGGCCATGCGGGTGCGCAATCTGTTATTTGATTATGGCTGGCGGAAGGTACATCCGCTGCCACTGGATACGATCTCGGTGGGCAATCTCACGACTGGCGGTACGGGCAAGACACCGGTGGTGCGCTGGCTGGCTGAGCGCCTGCGTGACACCGGCCGTCGCCCAGCGATCCTGATGCGCGGATATACCGTTGGCGATGCCACGGTCAGCGACGAACAACTCATGCTGGAAGAGCAGCTTCACCGCAACAACGCCCGCAGGATCATGGTCCATGCCAATCCAGACCGCGTGGCTGGAGCTCATGCGGTCGTGCGTCACGATCCCGAGGCCGACCTATTCATTCTCGATGATGGATTCCAGCATCGCCGAGCCGGACGGGATTTCGATCTGGTGCTGGTGAATGCGACCAATCCCTTTGGATACGGTCACGTCCTGCCCCGGGGGTTGTTGCGCGAACCGCTGTCGGGACTCAAACGTGCGGATGCGATTCTCATTACTCGGGCTGACCAGGTGGAGGACCTGGAGCGGGGGCGGATCAAGCAGGTGATCCGTCGATACAATCCCGACGTACCGATCTACTGCGCCCGTCATGCCCTGACGGGTATCCTGCTGGACGGCAATGCAGAAAAAACGCTCCGCCGTCAGAGCCCCACCCTCCGCCTCCAGGGAGAGCGTGCCTATGACGCCCACGCCTCTGAAGCCTTTGCCAGTTTGGGCAAACTGGCCACACCTCATGTGTTTGCGTTTGCCGGAATCGGGGATCCGGCGGGCTTGTCAGTCCAGTTGCGGCAGTTTGCGACCAACTACGTGGGTGATCACTGGTTCGCTGATCACCATGCCTATTCGACTGATGACCTGGCGATGCTCGATGCCAAGGCCCGGGATGCCGGTGCCAACCTTCTGCTGACTACCGAGAAGGACTGGGCAAAAATACGCCATCTGGATCGATCCTCCCTTTCTACTCCCATCGGGCGCATCGCCATGGCAATCCGGTTCATGGAAGACGACGAAGCCCGCCTTCTGGAGCAGATCCTCAAAAAATTGGCAAAAACCCGGAATGCCCAATAGGTGCGATGCGGTTCCCCGGCAGTTCAATGGGCCAGACAGCAATATCTGGCAGGGGGTATGCCAAAAATCAAAATCCCGCCCCGTTTCGTCTGGGATGCGAATGAGTATGATCGCATGTAACGCGTGGAAGAACAGAGGTCTAAGCACAATGGACTTGAAACGGACACTGGGGCTGGCAACTGATCAGCAGCATGGCAGTAAGGACGAGCAGCGGCGGCATCTGCTGCGCTACATCAATCTGCAACTCGCGGCTTCCGGTCTGCCGACGGTCGCGGGACCAGAGGATGAACCGTTCACCGAGGCTGCCAGTGGGCTGTTGAACCGTTACCAGGAAACCGCTCGTCTGCTAGCAGAGCATCGCTGTCCGGCAGATCGGCGGATCGAGGCATTCCTGGAAAAGCATTTTGCGGATCTGAACCTTCCTCAGCCGCTGCGCCTGCCCAACCGGACACTCGATCTTGATCGCCACGGGGTTGCTCGTGAACTCTCCCTGCCTGCGGAGGGAGATCACTACGAAAACGAGCTGCTCAGTTCGTATCGGGTGACCAACGGGGTGCTG
Source organism: uncultured Tepidisphaeraceae bacterium (assembly GCA_964606625.1). Taxonomy (GTDB): domain Bacteria; phylum Planctomycetota; class Phycisphaerae; order Tepidisphaerales; family Tepidisphaeraceae; genus CALEKX01. Next base: position 3,822 of record CAZSJB010000153.1, read on the forward strand.
CATAATCCCGCCAGCGATCGTCGCACCACAGCCGGGACGTTTCATATTGCCGAAGGGGGCATGTCCATTCCTTTGGACAAGAAAGCGGTTCCCAAGCAGACGTTTGCCGCGCTTTTTCAGGCGGCAATGAATCCGCCGCTGGAGCTGCTCGAATTGCCGTTCACTGCTGGCCAGAAGCACCCTGCGCGGACGTTCGTCTCGCTGCTGTTGCGGCCGATGGTCTGCCCGGAAGTGCCGGGTGTCACGCCGCGCAAGATCATGGAGATCCGCTTTTTCGCGCCGGGCAGTCTGGTGAGCAATCTCGATTTCGTGGAGAGCATCTTTGGCAACGCCGGCGATCCCTATCTGCCCGAAAACGACGCAGGGCTGGATGTCGAGCACTGGACCGGCCATACCGGCTGTGTCATCCTCGCGCCGCACCTGGTCAAGCTGCGCAAAAAGGATGTGGGGCTGCCGCATTACGACCAGGCGACCGAGCGACAGAAGCGCGACGGGATGTGCTGGAAAGACGAAAACGAAACATACAATGATGGCCGCGCCTTCAAGCTGACCTGCCGTACGGATGAAGGGGTGATCGTCACCCTTATCGCTGACAACTACTACGGCTACTGCAAGAAGGAAGTGAAGACGCAGATCAGCTATGCAGCCAACCTGTATGGCAACGTCGAGGAAGAGCATGCCGGCGGGGCAATTGTCTTCCCGAGCTACTCGCTGGGGGATGAGTTCCAGGCGGACAGTCAGAAAGCCAATGGCCGTACCTTTGCCGATATCGCTCGTGATTATGGCGAGTTTATCCAGGTTCAACCCGAAGGATACGGCATCGACAAGCTCTATCCTGACCTGATCTACATTCCCGAAGCCGCGCGGTTCAGCATCGCAACGCAGTCCATCACTTGGCAGCATGACGGTAAAACCCAGACCATTCCCATTCGTCCCGGGAAGGTCTACATGACCCCCAGCGGTTACAAGGTGCGGATGGAGAAGCATCCCGGTGCCCCCAGCTGGCGGTTGATTGGAACGATGGGAGAAGGAACGGTTTGCCACAAGCCCTGTACCGTCAGCGGGGGTGGCAAGAGCGAGATCAGTAAATCGCTGGTCGATTACATGCTCTACGGGCCGATTTTTGTCTCCGATATCGACAAGGACCTGGATATTGTCGAGGAGATTTTCAACAAGGACTACACGGATCGCTGGCGGCCGGACTCCCCGATCAAGCCGGACTATTCAACCAAGCGCGCCCGGCCGATTCTCAGTTCCGAGCGCTCGCTGGGCAGCGTGATCAAGTTGCTGACTCCCAGCGTCGACTACACCGATGAATATAACCAGTGGCTGGAAAGCATCCCCAGCTACATCTATCCGCTGGTATTCATCATCAAGCGCTTTTATCGCCCGGAATGGGGCAATAACTGGCGAGAGCGCTTCAGTGTCGATATCGTCAATGGCTTTCCCGGCCACGAACTGAAATATGGCGATCGCAAGCTGGTGGGCGTCTATTTGCGTGTCGGGCTGCACCCGTCACAGGCCTGGCGAACGTTCAAGGTGCGCCAGGATTTCGCCGCCTCGGCGAAGGTCCAGATCGAAGACGACATTTCGGTCTCCGTGACCGTGCCGGTGGATCGTTTGTCGCACCTGCCCGCAGGCTTGGGAGATGTGACGAGCGTGAAGTTTGTGCAGAACTGCGAATATCGCCTGTTCCAGCGTCCCGATGACGCCATCCATCGCGGCCTGGACAAGCAGACGGAGAGCGATCTCGCTCGACGCGACAACTTCATCTCCAATTTCGAGCCGCTGAATCAACAGCAGGTGAAAGCGATCGTCGATGACGCGGCGGGATTTGATCAGTTTACCCAGCCGATGAAGGATCTGCTGACCGATGCAGTGAAGCAGGGCGACGCCTACACCGTCTGCTCATCCGAGCCGCGCCGCATCGATGGCAAACCCAGTAAAAATCCACGTTACCTGCAGATCCGACCAGACCTGGCGGATCCGTTCTCCAAGTACGTTGCGGAGCGAGGTGTGCGGCTGTTCCGGGCGATTCCTGCGAATCAGCCGATTCATTTGCCGGTCAATGCCGTCCTGCTGGGCCGACGCAACAATCCTGGCGATCCTGAGAAGGGCATCCGGCCGTTGTCGGTCTACAACCCGGTGCACTACCAGGAGCTGCCCGAGCTGTTCATGGATTTTATCTCCAGCCTGACGGGTAAAAGCCCCTCGACGACCGGTGCAGGTTCGGAAGGAGCCTTGACCAAGGGCCCGTTCAACGCGTTGCGTCCGGCTGCGGATCTGAACAACGCGCTGGTGGCGTTCATCTTGACAGGTTTGGCGGGATACTCCACGCCAGCGGGCCATATCGGTCAGCGGATGGCATTTGGTCATGATCTCAGCTTCCTCATTCCCGAGGTGTGGTGTCGTCTCGAACCGCACGAACGTGATCCAAAGTTTCTGATCGGAGAGGGATATCTCGAACCTCTCAAGGACTTCACCCACAACGGCGAGCTGATCCCTGCCAGCCGGCTGGGCTATCGGATGACGCACCAGTTTGTCCGTGCGTTCTTTGGCCGCATCTTCGACAATCCGGGCAAGGTGTTTGACGAGACGATCCTCAAACCCGAGACGCAGGACATGGATATGTTCGCCGATGGAGTGAATAACATTGCCGCAACTCAGGAGCGCATTGCTCGCAGCTACCTGGAAGATGGTTCGGTTGACCAGGCCTGTCCGCCGTTGCGGGCGTTGCTGTGGATCATGGCGACCGGTTCGTACGAAGGAAAGACGGTGCATGATCCGGAGATCCGCCGGATGTTCACGCGTGAGTACCTGCTGAACAGTGATTGGTATGCCCAGCGACTGGAGGCTCGTCGCCAGCGGGAGGTGTCCCTGTGGGCGCGGCATGAAAGTTATCTGAAGACCTTCTTGTCACTGTCCAGCCATCGCGACGAAGCCGAACGTCTGGATATCCGTGGGCGGTTGGCTTTCGTCCAGGCTCAACAGCAACGGGTCGCCTCACCTGATTATGTGAAAAGCCTGGTCGGATTCATTGGGGCGCATCCATTTGAGTGAACAAAAGCAATTGACCCTGCGCGGCAGGTGGTGATAAGCAGTGGCTATGGCCAATCCACCTTTTTCAGCCGAGCAGCCCGTCGCCACCAACTTCCTGGAACTGATCCAGGTGGTCTCCGGTGGAACGGTCAGCAAGGCGCTCCTTAATGCGTATGGGGTCCGTCAGATACTTTTCGCGATGGATACCGGTCAAGAACTGACCGAGCACACCTCACCTTCCCTGGCAACGGTGCAGGTGCTCCAGGGGCAGGTGGACGTGCGCGTCGGGGGGACGAACCATGAACTGAAGGAAAACGGCTGGGTGTTGTTCCCGCCCAATGCCCCGCATGCGGTCAAGGCGCGCACCCCCTGCATCTGGCTGTTGA
>CAZSJB010000154.1:0-7223 GCA_964606625.1 uncultured Tepidisphaeraceae bacterium
TCGATCCCCTCTTCTCGGAACGCGCGCGTGGTGGTGATGCTCGGTATCGGCAGATCGGTCAGCCCCTCGTGGGCGAACTCGATGTGCGTCAGCGCGTCCATCGTCTTCATCCACGGCGCCAACTCGCGGAGCAGGTTGCGGGCGGCGCGATAGTCTTCGAGCACCTGCGTCATCGGCTCGTCGGAGACGTGGAAATAGGACCGGCTCATCAAGCCGTGCGATTTGAGGAAGTTGTGCAGTTCACCCAGGTACTGGCTGAGGAATTTGCGATAGGTGGGCGATGTGGCGGAGGTCTGCGGATCCCACAGCAGCACATCGCGGCCGTTCTTCTTCTGGTAGATGCGCAGGGCGTTTCTGGCCCCCCACTGCGTGAACAGATGCACCCACTCGAAATGGGTGATGCCGCATCGCCGGGCGAGCTTGATCCACCGTTCGACGTTGGTCCAGTCGAATTGATATCGATCGCGCCCCACGACACGCACGCCCAGAAGCTGCGACGGTCGTTTGACGCCGTCGAGCGGCGGCGTGAAGGCTGGCACGTAGATCGTGTCGCATCCGTGCTCGGCGTAGTTGCGCATGTAGCGCTCGCAGATCGGCCAGAACGGCTCGCTGAATGGTTCGACGCGGTACCAGTCGGCGATGGCATCGGCATAGAACCAGTGCGTAACGCGGAAATCGCGCCGCGGCTGGAGCTGAACCGGCATCACCTCGATCGTCGCTTCCAACGGGATGCGCGTCTTGTTCACGTCCAGCTTCAGGCGGATTGTCTTTACCCCCGCTCGGGCGTCAGGGCTGACGGTAACCGTGATCCAGAATGCGGAGATCTCGCCGCGAACCAGGGTTGCGGCGTTCTCCGGCCAGAGGATGTCCGGAACATAGCCGGGGATGTGACCAACGCCGTCGAGTTCCTCAGCCGGCGTGGCAGTATTGTGATGCGGCACCGGCACACACCCCACCCGCCGCACGCGCACTTCCATCCCTGCCGGCGCAGTGGCAGCCAGCGTCGCGGTCGCCAGCTCATCGGGACCTTCCAGGCGGATCCCCACCTGGAACGACACCCGCTCGCCCCGCGCCGCCCAGAGCCGCAGGGACCGCCGACTCCCCGGCGTCCCGCGCGGGAACTGTCGCTCCAGAGATCCAGCCAACCACGTACGAATCGTCATGGAAAACCTCGCCAGGAGATATGTGAACCCAACACGCCGAGCCGAAAATCCTCGCCCGGGTGCGTCAACAGATGCCGCCTAGCCATGTATGATACATGTTGTCGTCGAAAGTAAAGAGAGTTCCATCTGGGGATTGCATGAGTATGGAAGATTGGCGGAATGTGCAGTTCGGGTCGGTCATTGATCAGAACGGTTACGCAGATCAGCCGTATGTGGTGGTGGCGGACGACGGTGCCTGGGTATGCACCGTGACGGTCGGACCGGGCACCGAGGGCCAGGCAGGTCAGCATCTGGTGTCCTTCCGAAGCTATGACCGTGGCCGGACCTGGACTGATCGACGCGAGCTCGAGCCGGCTGGCGGTCCTGAGGCATCGTACTCCGTCCTGCTCAAGACGCCCTACGGGCGCATCTACTGCTTCTACAACTACAACATCGACAATCTCCGCTCAGTTCAATGCGACGATGGGGGAACGCTCAATCTCATTCACCTCGTAGGTGCGTACGTCTTCCGCTACAGCGATGACCATGGTCGATCGTGGTCGGATCAGCGGTACGTCGTGCCTGTCCGTGCCTTTGCGTGCGATCGGCAGAATATCTACCAGGGGCGTGTTCGCTTCTGCTGGGGCGTTGGCCGGCCGCTTGTGCTGGGCGAACGGGTGTTGATCCCCCACTACAAGATTCACGGCTTCCGCAATGGCGACAGCAGCGCCGTGGAGGGAGCATTTGTCGCCAGCGATAACCTGCTGTACGAGCGGGATCCGCAGAAGATCCGCTTCGACACACTCCCTGATGGCGATGTCGGGCTGAGAACGCCGCCCGGCGGAGGCCCCATCGCGGAGGAACTGAGCATTGTTGCACTGTCAGACAGCTCGGTCTATTGCGTGTTCCGCACGCGGGACGGATATCCAGCCTGGTCCATCAGCCGTGATGCCGGCCACACGTGGAGCGTTCCTCAGTACCTCACCTACACGCCCAACGGCCGGCGGATCAGGCAGCGGCGGGCGGCCACGTTTGTCTGGAAGTGTTCTAACGGCAAGTATCTCCTGTGGTTCCACAACAACGGGGGTCCAGCGGCGGCTGATCCATCGTGGCACCAGTATTGTCACCGCAACCCCGCCTGGCTGGCTGCCGGCCGGGAGATCGACACGCCGACGGGCAAAGCGATCGAATGGTCTCAGCCGGAGATCCTGCTGTACGACACCGATCCCGACGCCCGCATCAGCTATCCCGATCTGCTGGAGATCGACGGCGAGTATTACGTCACAGAGACGCAAAAGCAGATCGCGCGCATCCATGCGATCGACCGAAGCCTGCTGGATGGCTTGTTCAACCAGTGGGACGCCAGGGCGATCGCCACAACAGGCCTGCTGGCTGCATGGGCCAGCGAATCGGGGTTGAACGGGAAACTGACCCTTGCTGATGGCGAAGCCATCGCACTCGCCCCGGATCGTGGGTTCACCATCGACCTGTGGTTGACGGCTGGATCATTGGCCCCCGGTCAGGTGCTCGTGGAAGCGCGCGATGGCGAGGGGCATTTCGTGCGCCTTGAGACGGCTGATCGCAACACCATTGCACTGGCGATTGGGGGAGCCGAGAACCATTTCAGGTGGGAAGCGGATCCGGGGATTCTGAAAGCCGGCCATCGGCATCACCTCGTCTGCATCGTCGACGGCGGTCCGCGCATCGCCAGCCTGTTGGTCGATGGCCAGCTCTGCGACGGCGGCGACGAACGCGATCGCGGCTGGGTGCGGTATCCCGCGAACCTGCCAATGGTACGGGATGCCGGGGCGATGGATGTAGGGACCAGTTTCGATGGCATGGTCCATCGCCTTCGCGTCTACGGCCGACCGCTGAGGACAAGCGAGGCGGTGGCACATTACCGCGCGGGCGCGCAAGGGAACTCCAGCTCCAAGGGGCCAGCTTGCTGACCCCGCCGATTGGATCCGCTCGCAGCCAAACGGCCCTGCGGGAGCCCAAGGTTCCCGATCGACCGTAACCTCTGCCCGACCGGACGCTTAGTCTAACCCTCTGGGGGAAACCCGGTGCAAACGTCCCGTGGACGGCGCTGTATACATGTTCAGGCCGGGCGCCTCACCACAGCGATAAGCCAACACCTATGGCCATTTGGCAAAATTTTTCTTGACAGGCAGCAGAGATAGAGCAATATATGACATGTCTAGCACATGTGCCGATCGATCGGGGCGCGGCCTCGGTCTGAAACCAATCGCAGATGTTGTACGACTGTCCGTCCAGCGGAAAGGCATCGGCCGGACAATCCGGTCGGGGCTTGGGAGGGAAAAGCACGTAACGCGTTCAGTTGGAGGAGATGCACCTGCTTATCTCCGTAAGTTTTCCGGGTTGTGTCTGCACACCCGCACATCAGGAGAAGGAACCATGCAGATCGATCATGTTATCAACAAGACCATCCGTCGCAGTGCTGTCCTTCACCGGGCGGCTGCTGTGACCCTCCTCGGAATGCTCGCCGGCAGTGCACAGGCGGCTGTCTACACCTGGTCAGGAGGTGCAACCTGGTCGGGCGGCACCTGGAACCCCACGCCCTATCCGACCAACAACCCCGGCGACATCGTACAGTTGACCGTCAACGGCGTCCGCACCGTGGACGTCGATGCCACGATCGGACAGTTTCAGTACGATCACACCTCCGGCGCCACGCTGAATCAATCACCCCATGTCAACACGCTGACGTTCGACAACACCGGCGGTGAAATCAATCCAGTGGGTACCAACAACGCGTTTTTGGGTACGCTGAACACGGGCGGGCTCACCATCCACGTTCCGCTGGTCCTGGCGGGCGATCTGGATATCGCCGTCATGTCCACGGGTGCCATCACACACTCCTCCTCGATCACCGGAACGGGCAATCTGTATCTGCGCAGCACGGGTTCGGGCAAGGTGACACTGCGAAACGTCAACCACGCCGGACAGATCATCAACAATAGCACGGAAACCGGCGTCGTGGAGATCACGGGTCAGATCGGCAGCGACGTCACGCAGATCATCCAGGACAGCGCCACTTCCGAGCTGAGCTTCGGCACCGACTCCAGGCCGGACTACTCCGGCACCATCATCGTCAAGTCGGGAACAATCAGCGGTTCGAAGAATCATGCATTTGGTAAAGGTACCATCATCCTCGGTGAGGCAGGCAGCAGCGCTGACGCGACGCTGATGGTCAAATTTGAGGACCATTACAATGATATTGTATTCGCTGCCGGCGCCACCGGAACGCTCTCCATCAAAGGCAACGGCATCCTTAATCAGGGCACGATCACACTGAATGGCCACGATCTGCACCTGGGTACGACCGACGGCGGCAATGTCACTCTTCAAGATTCGGTGATAGAAGGACAAGGAAACACTATCTTCGATTACACAGCAGGCACGAAAGTGAGCATTCGGGGGAGATTCAACAACACCGGGCAGTTTATCAATAGGAGCTCCACCGCTGTTCACAACTATCAGCCTATCGGCAGCGGTGTAACACATCTGATCCACGAAGGCAGCGGCGACCTGGTTCTCGAAGGGGCTAATCCGGACTTCGCGGGCGAGGTACACATTAAAGCCGGAACTCTGCACCCCTGGAACAAGGATAGTCTGAATGAGCGGAACATCGTCTACATTTACAAAGACGGTACGCTTGATATTGAGTACGGCAGCGGAAGTATCCCCGTCACAGTTGCGGGTTTGTCTGATGGCGCAGATGGCGGGGGCCTGCTCACCAATACCAAGACATATGGCCGGGCGATGGTGATTGCGGGTGATGGGAATTATACCTTCAGCGGCCCGATCACGGGTGGCGGCATCAATTTGACCAAGGACGGCACGGGCACACAGGTTCTGAACGGAGACAGCGACAGCACCCTCAACACCAAGGTGAATGGCGGTGCGCTGATCCTCAACGGACAGTTAAGCGCCGCCACGATCACCGTGAATGCAAACGGAACGCTGGGCGGGTCGGGCAGCATCCTGTCGGCCACTGTCAATGGCGGCGGAGTGCTCTCTCCGGGCAACAGCCCGGGAACGCTGACTGTCACCGGCAATCTTAATGTCAAGAACGGCGCGACTGTCTTCTTTGAAGGCGGCGATCTGATCTCGGTCGGCGGAACGCTCGACCTGGACAATGACTGGACGCTGGTTCTGGGCAGCGGATTCCAGGACGGCGGTTCAGTGGTCCTGTTCCAGTATGGCGAGCTGGCAGCCAATCCGGATCTCCAGCCCACTTTCGATCTGAGTGGTCTGGGCTTCGATCCAAGCTCGCCGCTGACGCTCAGCGATATCGGCGGCACGATCGTTCTGAGCGGCATCAGCGTCGTTCCGGAACCGACGAGCCTGGCGCTGTTGGTCTGCGGAGCGGGACTCCTCCGCCGGCGCAGCCGCCAAGCCGGCGGCGCCTGATTCCAGACATCAACCAACGGCGGTCGGCGCGTTCCGCGTGATACAAAAGTAACATCGTTCTGTGTGGAACGAGTTACGGGCGCAAGGGCGTCCTGGCAGTGTCCAGGACGCCCTCTTTACTTTCCTGGCATGGATGACGATGCGGGACTTCCGGCCCGACTACCGAAGGCGGTCGGTGTCGCGCGACCGATGCAGTCAGTGACGACGGCGGCGGCAAGCCAGCGCTGCAGCGAGGGCGATCATCGCGGCTGAGCCAGCCGGCTCGGGCGTGACAGAGAAGCTGATGTTGTCGACGGCAGCGGTCAGGCTCAGGTTGTCCACGCCTGTGTAGATGATGAAGCGATCGCGGTTGTCCGTGTTGGAGAGCGTGGCCTGCGGGACGGTGATGGAGAAGGTCGCAATATCCTCCGGATCGTCGGAGATGATGCTGTTCAAGTTGATCCGCTGAACGGTACCGCTATAGGTCGTGCCGTCGAACGTGACGCTGAAGCGGTACATTTCGTAGTACTCACCAAACATCGCGTTGCGCGACGTTGTGTCGTTGACATCCGCGTTGTTGAAGTCGCGGACTCCGAAATCAAAACCTGCGAGAAATGCGGTGCCTTCTTCGTTGAGGCCCAAGGCGTTGGCCAGGGTTGGCGTTGGGTTGTCGTTGGCCCCGCCAGCCATGGCATAGAAGAACAGCTCATCGCCCGCCCCGGAGAGGATGTTCCGCGCCGCAAAGCCGATGACGAGGGCGGACGTGCTCGAGTTGTCCGGCTTGAGCACAACGCGCGGGCCGGATGTGCCCGCGAAGCTGTCGACGCCGAAATCAAACTGGAAATGGAACAGCCGATCCGGTCCGGCTGTGTCGAAGACGTCGAAGCGGTCCATCGTCACCGTCAACGAACCTTCGCTGGTCGCGTTGTTGTCGCCCATGGCGACCGCGTTGCTGCGCGGGAAGAAGAGGTTCTCGTCGGCACTGCCGGCCTGCGCAACATAGAACTCGATCGATGAACTCGGCTGGACGAACTGGTAATCCTCCCCGGCGCGGACATAGGAGCGGGAGGGCTTGTGTTGGGCGGGGCTGACGACGTCGTCGGAGAAGTCATCCATCCAGATGACACGGGCGTCAGCCCCGGGCGATTTGCAGACGATGGCTCCCAGGACGCCAAGCGCAGCCCAGACCCGCATTTTGATCTCCTTCCCCAAAGCCCTTCCGTGCAATCCGCGATGCATGATGTGGCCCCCAAGCCTCCTGCCAAAGGGGGCTGGCTTCCCAATCGACCTGGAAGCGACGCAACATATATCCTTTTGCCTGGGTAGGTTTCAAGAGGATTTTGCAGGATCTGGCGAGGTCGTGCGGCTTCCGCATATCACCGGTGCTTGCTAACCCTCAGCGCTGGACTTCCCGCAATTTATTGCAATCCCTGGCGGGTACTTGCACGGCACGCTGGGATCCGGCCGGGCATTTTCACCCGGCCTCGACGATCAGCGGTCTGCGAGTCGATCCGAGTTCGCCGCTGACGCTCAGTTGGATAGACGGACAGATCCACCCGAACGGCATCAACTTTGTGCCCGAGCCGGCCAGCCTGGCGCTGTTCGTTAGGGGCTGGCGCCGTCGGCCGTACCTGTTGCAACACGATCGACATGTACGTCTCCAGCAGC
>CAZSJB010000155.1:0-2410 GCA_964606625.1 uncultured Tepidisphaeraceae bacterium
TGCGGCGATGCAGCCGATAGGCCGTGTCGATGGTGTGTCCGGTCTCGTGCCGCAGGATGCGCATGCACGACGCTTCCGAGCCGCCCTCCACCTCAAGCATCTGCACCTTCTCCAGCTCGCGCAGGCGCGGATGTGCCAGGTAGAACGGAATGGCGATGCCCGGTACGCCATCGGGGCTGAACCATTCATTGCTCAGCCAGAAATGGGGACGAAAGATAAATCCCTTGCGTTCGAGCTCGCTGTAGAGACGGGCGATGTAGTACTCCAGCTCTGTCCCCTCGATCGTGAGATTCAGATCCTTAAAGCGGAGATCGAGCAGCTTCTCATCCGACAGACGTGCCCACCAGAACCGCGACCGCCGCCGGGACGACGAGCGGACGCGGCTGCGTGAAGTACGGGTCGAGGCTCGAGCGGTTTTCCGGGCCACGGTGTGAGCAATCTATCCAGCCGCGGGCTGGCTGACAAACGCAATCCGGCGGTTGCAGCCCTTGGTCCGCAACCGCCGGTCTGGCGGGATGATCCAGATGATCCTGAGGGACTATTTCAGGATCTCGCTCCAGGCCTCAGGCTGATCCAGGGCGCCCACTGCCTTCACCAGGCACCGGATTTCCTTGCCGGCATCGGCTTCGGTAAGGGTGTAGGTGTTGTCCGGACCCCAAGTCAGGGGATAGCCATCAGCGAACCAGAAGTAGCGGATGTCGCTGACCCCTTCGATCTTCGGATCGCAGGTGATGGTGCTTCCGGCTTTATTCTCACCGGAGAGCGTCGGTCGGGCTGCAAACAGCTCGGGCAGCGCCTCGATCTGTTCGGTCTTCTGGAGAACTTCCACGAAGTCGACCACGAAGTCCTGGCGCTCGTCGGTCGGCGGATCGCCGGTAACCTTCAGGGCATAGTCCAGCAGCAGCGCCAGCCGCTGCAGGTAGGTCGGCGCCGTGGGCGTGCGACAGACCTCAACCCACTTCTCCTCACCGTTTTCGCCTGGGATTGTGACGTTGATGTACGTCAGGTCCTCATCCATGACGAACTCCCACGTGTGATACTGCCCGTCCCACACGTAGATGCCGCCGGGGATCTTCGATTCTTCCTCCGTCAGGTTCCCGCCATATACCTTGAAGCGCTTGTAGCTTTGCGGGTTCTTGGCATGGATGTTCTGCCGGAAGTGCGAATAGTGATAGTGGGTCGAGAATCCGTTCAGCCAGACGGGGTTCTTGCCTTCGAACTCGAAGTAGTCGACCTCGATCCGGTTGGCTGTGCGCCAGAAGAGGAAATCAACGTCGTAGGACCAGAACGCCGGAAACAGGCCAACGCCCAGTTCCTCCGGCGCCTTCTTGGGGAACATGCAGCGGATGCGGAAGATCTTGGGGCCAGCCCAGGTATAGCCGTGTCCCATGTCGTTTACGCTGTAGAACGCGCTGCCCCACCACTTGTTGTTGTGTTTCACCAGCGACAGGATCTGCTTCTGGTTTTCAGCATCGTACGGATAGGTGTTGGGAACACGGCCCGGCGTGGCGAGCGTGGCCTTGTTGCCTACGGCGGTGTTGAAGCCCGGCGCATGCCACAGGTCGCCTTCACCGCTGGTGCTGGGCGTCACGCGAAATGCCCGGAAGTCATCGTAAAAGACGCGCTCAAAGCCCTTGGGCTCGACGCGCGGCCCACCGGCATTCACGCGCGTGATCGACTTATCGGTCGCCTGCTTGCCCCATTCGTTCCACTTCTCTTCGTCATGAACATAGCGGGCGGGCAGATCCTCATCGTCGAGCACAGGCCGGGTGCTGCGGTAGGGGTGATCCTCAGGGAGCAGTTCCTGGATGCCCAGGCGATGCGCCGCCCAGCCGGTCAGCTTGCGGACCATCGCTTCGGTCGGCTCGGTCTGACCAAGCACCACAGCATCATAGGCCCAGGCCATGTTGCCCGAGCGCGAATCACCCAGGTAGGTCGTCGTATCGTGAGCCAGATCGCTGACGAAACGCGCCGGCTGGGGCGTTTCCGTCGTCAAGGGACGACCGTTCACCGATGCATACATCTGCCCCCAGCGGATTCCGCAGACAACCACGTTCCAGGTCTTGCCGTCGGCCACAACATCCTTGGAGACCATCACCCGGCGATCCACGCCATTGGTATTGTGGCCGACGTACTGGATATGCAAACCGGTTTTCTTGTTGTACCAGATCCGAGGGGTAGACTTGCCCGATCCCCTGCCGCTGTTCACATCCAACAGGATGGTCTCATCGCTGTCGCCCGACTCGGCATCAATGCGGAAAGTCAGCAGGCACCAGCGATAGTTCCAACGGGCATCGCGGACGCCCTCCATGCTGAAGTGCTGGCCGGAATTGGCTGCGAACTCGATGCCACTGCGCGCAGCCGTCTTGCGGGCACGCTTGGCGGCACTGTCCTGCTTGGCAACGCGGCT
>CAZSJB010000155.1:2420-7219 GCA_964606625.1 uncultured Tepidisphaeraceae bacterium
AGCCACGTCTTCCTGGAAGTAACCCGACATGATCCACTCGGGGAAAATGTCGATCCCCCACGGAATCTGTGCATCCCGAATCGCTTCACGCGGAATGAGCATCGACAACGGATGTCGGCCTTCAGCCTGTTCCTGGACAGTTACCTTGCCATCGCCATCGAGGTCAAACGGCCCCTCCAACTCGGGATACAAGGACTGTAGCACATCGAGCAGGGCTTTCCGCTCGACATCGTCATATAGACCATTTCCATCGGGATCGAGTTGCACAGGAGGTTGCGCCGGCTGAGCCCATACAAGCGCAGCGGTCGCCAGAGACACGGCAGCGAGCGTCAAATGTTTGAACACGGAAAGGCTCCTCAAATGAGAACGTCAGCAGGCCAAAACCTGCCTCATCCAAGCCATGGAGTCTAGCCCTCTAATGCAACCATTGCAACCAAATTGCCAATCTGTTGGCATAAATTGGCCTCAATATGCATTTGCACATGAAAGGTGCCGTTTTGCCCAGTTGGCGCGTTCCCAGAAAGCATCCTTCCGGCCTTGGTAATACCCCGCCAGCACTGTATCCATGATGACACTCGTCCGCATTGCGCTGCGTCCCGTGCTGGGCGACACCTCACCGCCCCGTAGTTGTGCCACAATCTGCTCCACCAGCGGCTGATGCACCGTCCGCGGAGCCGGCAGGTCAAATACCTCCGTCTCCTGCCCTCGCGTCAACCGCACCTCGCCCCGCCCGAAGCACGACCATGTGATTCGCCCCTCCGTTCCCGTCAATTCGATCACATCCTCAGCCACGTCGCTGGCGAAGTTCCAACTGGCCGATCCGCACGCACCGCCGGCTGTGAAGGTCATCGATACGCTGTCCTCCACAGCGTATGTCCCGCTGACATTCCGCGCAACGCCCGTTACGTCTTCCAGCGGGCCGATGATCCAGTCCAGCACGTCCAGTAGGTGCGATCCCAGATCCAGGAACAGCCCGCCCCCCGACTCGGCTGGATCGATCCGCCAGCCAAGCCGCTCGCGCGGCTGTCGATGCGCCGCCGATGCATACCGATACCCGATCCCGCTCAGCCGGCCGATCGCCCCTTCCGCCAGGAGCGATCGCGCTTTCACAAACGCCGGCAATGCCCGCCGGTAATACGCCACAAACAGCAGCAGCCCGCGCGATTCAAACGCCTCCACCATGCGCCAGCATTCACTGGCGTTGCGGGCCATCGGCTTTTCGACATAACACGGCTTGCCGGCTGCCGCGACGCGCAGGGCGTAGTCGCAATGCGACCCCGGCGGCGTCGCGATGTAGACCGCATCGACCTCCGGATCGTCGATCAATGCCTGGGCGTCGTCGTACCACCGTGGCACGCCATGCCGCCGGGCATAGTCGGCTGCCTTTTCGCCATTGCGGCGCATCACCGCCACCAGCCGCGACCCCGGCACAGCCGAAAACGCCGGTCCACTCTTCACTTCCGTGACATCCCCGCACCCGATGATCCCCCAGCCGATTTCTTTCATATCCGGCACTTATACCGGATCCTTCCCGTCCGCAGCAGGTCCGCATCGGTAAAACATACCGCCCCCACTGGCGTTACTGGCCCATCGGCTGGGTTGTCGGAGCATTGGAGCGATGCATCTGCTTGAGTTGGCGTTCACGTTCAGCGGCCCAGGCCAGTACAGCACGAGATACCGCAGAAGGAATGAGGCATAAGAACGGAAGGGACCGGCTCGAGCCCACGCTCTCTTCGGAAAGAAACCTTTCATTTCCTCATGGAGAACCTCAATTCAGAGCACGGCCCCTGCATTCCGTTCATTGATCAGACCAGCATGCTCCGGGCTAATCACCGGTCCATCCGACGCCGTGGGCGATCGCGGCGCTCGGCTTGGGGGCGGGTATCGTCCGCTTCGACGGCTGCGGGAGCCTCGGGGTTGCGCGGGCGGCGACGCGAGCCGAAGGCAGCGCGGCGCTCCTCAGGGCTGAGTTGGCCATCTCCGTCCGTGTCGAACTCCTGGAGAAGCTCCTGATGACGGGCTTCGTACGCGGTGCGAAGAGCTTCCAGTTCATCGTCGCTCAGCTTGCCGTCGTTATTGACATCGAACCGAGCGATGGCCATGAGGCCGTCGCGTGGGCCCATCCGGCGCTCATCGCGGAAACCGGCGCTACGCCGACCGGGGCCGCGTCCATCACGAGGGCCCTCGCCGCGCAGCCCGGCGCCGCTGCCATCGCGGGGACCAAGCCGCTCCCCACCGCGTCCCATGCCGGCTCGGGGGCGATCCCCCGCCTGTCCTCGGCCCAGGCCAGGCCGATCGGCACGGCGCTGTTCGCGTGCCGCAGCACGTTCGTTTTCTGAAAGTCGGCCGTCGCCGTCAGTGTCGAATTGCTCAATCATGCGGGCGCGCCCTTCTCCATCCTGCGGGGGCAGGCGGCGCGGACGTGCGTCATCCTGGGCTAGTGTGATGCCGGCACCGATTCCGAGAACGGCGGCGGCAACGATCCATTTACGTCGTGATGTCATGGTGAAACTCCAGGTTAAGGGTTGATCCCCTCCTGCTGTTAAACGGCCGCTGCGGTTGTCAGCAGGTGGGTCTTCATTTATTGCAACGCCGCAACCACGAAATTATTGCCTGCCCGCGCGTTGCAAGCGCGCCATAACCCCACCTCACACCTCCGTTAATACGCCTCCCCGGTAATCGCATCGCATGCAGACTGGGGGAAATCCGACCTCGACAACGATCAATATTTTTTATTTTGTTTGCAACATTTTCGGGTTATGAGGGTCTTGTTTTAGAATGGAGATGAAGGACCTGCCATGCAATGTCGATTTCCTGCTCTCAGTATCTGCTTTGCCTGTTGCGCGTCGGCGCTTAAAACGAACCCAAAACGAACCCATTCAAACCCAGCCGAATCGGCGTTTTTGAAGCGTCGATGGGGTTAGAAGGCCGTTGAGGCCCTTCAATTTTTCTCAAACGAACCCATTGTTTCGGTTGCGCAATCGGGTGAATGAAAGCCGGTTTGACCCCTCGGCTGTCAGCCATAAACTCACAAAACGATGCAAAAAGAAGCTCGGTACAACTTGATTTTCATTCTCTTGGTGCTGGCCTTGTCCGTGCCGGGCGTGATCATGCTGGTGAAGAAGAAGCTCCAGCAGGAAGGCGACATGCGCGGGGGCATGTCGGCTCCGGTGCCGACCCAGGCGGTGTATGTCGATCCCCTGCTCAGGGGAAGCAACATCCGCCGCATCGTCGTACCACCGCAAACCCATGCCTGGGCCATGAGCCTGGGCGGCCGCCAGCCCCAGGAAAACCGGGTCTTTATCAGCGAAAACCGGTCCTTTGAGGTAGTGGACCTACAGAGGTCCGAAGATGCGATGTCAATCACCGTCCTGCTGTGGGATCCGCGGCTTGCACCGGAGGGAGGTGAATTGCAGGCAAGCGTAGAACGCGACAGCCGGAGGATCGACGGACAGGTACGCGCATTCGAGCTGATCCGCTTGCCGGATGAGATTCGCGGAGAGCTGCGTCGCAGCGGATACAGCGCCGCGCCGCAGTCGATCCATCGCGCAGTGGTT
Source organism: uncultured Tepidisphaeraceae bacterium (assembly GCA_964606625.1). GTDB lineage: Bacteria > Planctomycetota > Phycisphaerae > Tepidisphaerales > Tepidisphaeraceae > CALEKX01. The sequence continues at coordinate 5,978 of CAZSJB010000155.1, forward strand.
GATCTGCCGGCTGAGGTGACGGAGGGATCGCTGGTGTTGAAGGCGATCACCCCGCGATCGTCGCACAGCGATCGGATCGCGCTGGACACAATCGAATTCTAACTCGCCTACCGCCCGCCTCCCCTATCGCGGGCCAAGCCAATTCCAGCCGAATCTGTTGGTCGGTTCGCTGCCGTACTCCGGCTGCTGCACTTCTCGGAAGGGTCGGGACTCACCATGACCATCAGCACAGACGAAATTGACATATCGCTCGAACAGATTACTGCCCGAACCATGGCGGGCGGCTGTGGAGAATTGCGAAGAAATGCCGCGTGCGATCGTACCGGAGAACTTGGTCGCCTTGCTGGAATCGGCGTAGGGATTGGGAAATCCGGTGTCAGCGATCATGAGGCGTTCGGACGGGTTGCGGGTTTGAGCCAGCTTGCGGGGGTAGTAGTTCTTCTGGTTCGCTGGGGCGCGCGTATCGCGCCAACTCCAGACGCAATCGCGATCGCTGCCGGATCCACGGCCGGCGAACTCGCCGGTCACGCCGTACATGGTGCGGCGGGCATTGTTAAGGCTGTCAGGATTGACCCAGCTGGTGGGATACTGCCCCAGGGAGACCGACGGGCACCAGAACAGCTCTTTCCCGCCGCCGTTCATGTAGGCGACCGAGAAGTATTGCCACGGGCTCTCGGGGTGCGATCCATTGACATTGCCAAACCAGTAAATGACAGGCCCACTCGAACGGGTATTGGGGGTACCGTCGTCAACAGGCATGACACCGTTGTTCTCATGCACGTACATGAACGTATAGAGCGCGATCTGCCGCAGTTGCGACAGGCATTTAACGCTGTTGGCTGACTCCCGGGCCTTATTCAGCGCAGGCAGGAGCATGGCGACCAGGAGCGCGATAATGCCGATGACAACCAACAGTTCGACAAGCGTGAAACCACGTCGGCAAACGACGGGAAGACGGGATGAGTCGATGGGCAACGCCATACTCAATGCCTCCAGGTTTTGCCCACCGAAATGCAGACCGGCAGGACTTCAGTCCACCCCTGATATCACATGCAACAGCCTGAGCGTGTCAGGCCCTTTTGAACCGGGCGCAACTTTCGCGCCAGACCAGCCGGCTTGGAAGGATGACCTGACGGGGCGGTTCGTCCAAGCCCTCCATCCGCTCCTGGAGCATGGCCAGCGCCCGCTCCATCAGCGGCTGTTCCTGGTTGTCGACACTGCTCAACGACGGCGACAGCTCTT
>CAZSJB010000156.1:0-7214 GCA_964606625.1 uncultured Tepidisphaeraceae bacterium
CGCCGAAAGCTCAACCGTTAGCCGGGTTTTCTACAGAGCCTGGATGTCACCTTTTACTTTCGTCACCTTTTACTTTCCGTGGATGTCACCTTTTACTTTCCTTCTTCGATGACCTGCCAGCCGGAGGAGGAGAGCCTGGTTGGGGGGTAAGTTTTGGATTTTGTTTGCAACGTTTAGGTGGGTGGAGTGTCTTAAAGCATGGGGGAAGTGGGGGGTGTTGTGTCATTTCATTGGAAAGAGATGGGTGAAACGTGCGATTTGCAGTTTGCGGGTTTGGAGAGTGTTGCGCGCCTGTGCGCACAGGTTGTTGTTGCGAAGCCACTCGAACCCACTTGGAGAGGGAGGCGATCGCGTTTTCTGGGGCAGCAGTTGGGTTTTATGGGATTGAGTGGGTTGTGGGCGATGATTTTTGCAAAGCCACTTCACGGGTGCGCGGATGTGCGGGTTGGGGTATTGCCTGCGGAAATGCGGGGGTAATTGGCGCTGCTGAACCTGGCTGTGGTCGGTACAACGTTCAGCAGATACAGGAGACTGCTTATGCCCGCACATTCTGACCGATCTCGTCTCGTTTCAACCCCATTTCGCAGCCGCTATCGGGGTCGCACCAGGGGACGGCTGATCCTGGCAGCCATCGTGCTGCTGGTGGGATTGGCTGGGTATTACTTCGGGACGCAGGAGAACCCGATCACCGGCGAATCACAGCGGGTGGGGCTGACGCCGCAGGAAGAGGTAACGCTGGGGTACAACACAGCGCCGCAGATGATCCAGGAGATGGGCGGCGCGGTGGCGGCGTCCGATCCGCGTCAGCAGCGGATCAATCGGCTGGCCCAGCGGCTGCTGGCGACGGATCCGCGCCTGGCGGACAGCCCCTATCGTTTCTCGTTTACGCTGCTGGACGATCCGCAGACGATCAATGCCTTTGCCCTGCCCGGAGGGCCGATCTTCATCACCACGGCGCTGTACGACCGCTTGGAGAATGAAGCCCAACTGGCGGGCGTGCTGGGGCATGAGATCGGGCATGTGATTCATCGTCACTCGGCTGAGCGGATGGCGCAGGCACGGCTGGGCCAGTCGCTGGCGATTGCAGCTGGGATCGGCGTCAGCGGCGAGGGCAACAGCGGCCAGATGGCTGCGGCGGCAGCCCAGATGGTCGCGCAGATGAAGATCCTTCAGTACGGCCGCGAGGATGAGCTGGAAAGCGACGCCCAGGGCCTGGACATGCTCGCCAAAGCCGGCCTGGATCCGGCTGCGATGGTCGGCGTGATGAATGTGTTGGAGAGTGCGACCGGGTCGGGACCGCGCGGGCCGAACTTCATGTCGACGCATCCGCATCCCGAAGCCCGGCGTGAACAGATTCGCAGGTGGCTGGACGAGCATCGCGCTCGTCTGCCTGCGGAGCTGGATGTGGGCGAGCCGTTGAGGTGATTTCAGGGATCGATAACCCAAGGTGTTTTGTGAAGTTCTGCTTGACATCCCTCAGCGACCATCAAACAATCCATCCGGATCAGCGGATGGACAAACTTTCCAACAACTCCCGTTCCCCGGACGCGCTGATGGCGTGGATGGAATCGCTGGCCGACGCCACGCGGCTGCGGCTGCTTCGGCTGCTGGAGCAGCGTGAGCTGGGGGTGGTGGATGTATGCACGGTGCTGCAACTGCCGCAGTCAACGGTGTCGCGGCATCTGAAGGTCCTGGCGGACCAGGGATGGGTGCGGTCCGAGCGGCGGGGGACGACCAACGTTTACCACGTGATCCTGGATGAGCTGGATCAGGCGGCGCGCAAGCTCTGGCTGATCGCCCGCGAGCAGACCGAGGGCTGGGCCACCCTGGAGCAGGATCGCCTGCGTCTTGAGCGGTTGCTGCGGGAGAAAGAGCATGATGCCGACTCGTTCTTTGCCGGCGCCGCCGGGGAGTGGGATCGGTTGCGGTCGGAGCTGTACGGGACGCAGTTCACCATCGATGCGCTGCTGGCGCTGCTGCCCGGCGATCAGGTGATCGCCGACCTGGGCTGCGGAACCGGGGCGATGATCGCGCAGCTCGCCCCCTACACCAAGCGGGCGATCGGCATTGACAACAGTGCCGCCATGCTCAAAGCCGCCCGTCGTCGCACCGCTGATTTCGACAATGTCACGCTCAAGCGTGGCGATCTGGCAGATCTGCCGATCGACTCTGCTACCTGCGACGCGGCGCTGTGCATTCTTGCTCTGACTTACGTGGCCGATCCGCAGCGCTGCCTGGCTGAGATGGTGCGTATTCTCCGTCCCGGCGGGCGCGCGATCATCGTAGATCTGCTGCCGCACGATCGGGAGGATTTCCGGCGGCAAATGGGGCAAAAAGCTCGTGGTTTTGCCGCGGATGTCCTGCAACAATGGATGCAGCGCGCCGGTTTGCATCCGTTGACGATCCGCCCACTGTCCCCGGCTCCCCAGGCCAAGGGGCCGGCACTGTTCCTGGCCGTGGGAGAACGCCAACCATGACCCCTGACGATCTGCATTCATCGTCCGATGAGCCGCGACCGGTCATTCCGTATCACAGCCGGCAGCCCTCTCAGCCGCCTGTGGATGATGTGTCCCTGTCGGCGCTGGGTGAATCCCGCAGGGCTTGGGGGATGCAACTGCTGTGCATTGGCGTGGCTGTCGCCGTATTTCTCCTGATCTGGTTAACCTCTCGTCTGGCGGTGGTTTAATGTCCGGCCCCGCCAACTGACACCCCTGGGACATGATGGGTTGACGCTCCGGGTGTCTCATCCATTGGAAGCGTCACGGGTTCTTGATATGGTGCCGCGTCAATATGAGTACTCCACCTTCGCGTGACTGGCAGGATCTTACTGTACTGCATCGGAATCGGCTTCCCGCGCGGGCGCGGTTCACTGCTGAGCCGGGCGGCCTGTCGGCTGAGATGAGCCTGAACGGTCAATGGGCCTTTTACCATGTAACCCGTCCGGATTATGCCCCGTCGAAGATGCATGAGCCCACATTTGACGACAGCCAATGGGATCGGCTGCCCGTTCCTTCGCTGTGGCAACTGCATGGGTATGGGCATCCGCATTACACGAATTGGAAGTATCCCTTCCTGATCGATCCGCCGCATATCCCGACCGACAACGCGACAGGATGCTATCGGCGGCGGTTCACCCTGCCCGACGGATGGGAGAAACGCCAGCTCACCTTGCGGTTTGATGGCGTCGACAGTGCGTTTCATGTCTGGCTGAACGGCAAGTTCGTCGGGTACAGTCAGGTGTCGCGCATGCCCTCGGAGTTCGATGTCACCGAGCTTGCCCAGCCGGGAGAGAATGTGCTGGCGGTGCGCGTCTACCAGTGGTGTGATGGAACCTATCTCGAAGACCAGGACATGTGGTGGCTGAGCGGGATCTTCCGCGATGTCACGCTCCTGGCGGATCCGGCGGATCGCATTGTGGACCTGGCAGTCCGTACCGATCTGGATGACCAGTACACCGATGCGGTACTGCGCATCAGCGGAGATACCGCCGGTTCGGTCCAGACTGTTCGTGTCACGCTGCTGGATCCTTCAGGCAAGGCGGTTGGCAATCCGGCGGAAGCGCGCATTGCCGACAATCGCTTTGACCTGGCGATGGAGGTTGCCAATCCTGCCAAGTGGACGGCTGAGACACCCACGCTTTACACGGCAGTGATTGAGGCGGTCGGCGTCGATGGGAAATCGACCCAGACAATTCGTCAGCGGGTGGGTTTTCGCCGGGTTGAAGTCCGCGACGGCAAGATTCTCGTCAATGGGCGCAAGATTATGCTGCGGGGTGTCAACCGCCATGAGTGGCATCCAGTGCGGGGGCGGGCGCTCCATCCCGAGGATCACCTTGCGGATGTGCTGCTGATGAAGCGGCACAATCTCAACTGCGTCCGCACTGCCCACTACCCGCCGCATCCGTATTTCCTGGAGCTATGCGACATCCATGGTCTGTATGTGATCGATGAAGCCGACCATGAAACTCACGGCATGCAGGGGCTCCCGGAGCGCCGTGATGAGCTGGCTAAGGATCCAGCGTGGCGCGAAGCCCATCTCGATCGCATGCGACGAATGGTGATGCGCGATCGCAATCATCCCAGCATCATCATGTGGTCGCTGGGGAACGAGGCCGCCTTCGGTCCCAACAACAAAGCCATGGCGGACCTGGCGCGCGAGCTCGATCCGACGCGCCTTATCCATTTTGAGCAGGACCGGCGCCTTGAGGTCAGTGATGTCCTGCCGCCGATGTACGCGGAATACGAGCGGTGTGAGCAGGCCGGGCGCGGAGAAGCCTGGCTGGATCCCAATCCGCATCATTTCCAGATTACCGCCGAGCAGATGGCCAGGACGCCGTTCTTCCTCTGCGAATACGCCCATGCCATGGGCAATGGTCCCGGCGGCCTGCAGGATTACTGGGACATTTTCTACAAGTACGACCGCCTGCATGGCGGCTGTGTGTGGGAATGGATCGATCACGGCATCGCACGATTTGATGCTGACGGCAACCTGCTGGATTACGCCTATGGTGGAGACTTCGGCGACGAGCCGAATGACAGCAACTTCGTATGTGACGGATTGCTATTCCCGGATCGCTCGCCGTCGCCGGGGTTGCTGGAATACAAGAAGGTCATCGAGCCGGTCTGGGTGCGGCCGGTCGACGGCCAGCCCGGCCACTTCACGCTCATCAACAAGCATAACCATGCGGATCTGTCGCATCTGAAGATCCTATGGCGGCAGGAGCTGGATGGACGTGAAATCGCTTCAGGGGAGTTGCCCACGCCCCATACACCGCCCGAGCAGGCGTCGCAGATCGTTGTTCCGGTGGCGCCCGGGGGCGGGGTGGTGACCGTTTCTCTGGTGCTGGCAGCCGATACCACCTGGGCATCAGCCGGTCATGAAATCGCCTGGGGGCAGGCGGTACTTCCGGACACCCCCAAGCCGGCTGCGCCTGTTCGGAAATCAGCAGGGCAGATCCAGCGAAGCGAGCAGGGGCATCTCCTTAAACTCCAATCAGGCGATGTGACCCTGCAGATGGATCGCACGGATGGCAACATTGTCAGCTATGTAGCCAACGATCGTCCGCTGGTCTTGGGTGGTCCGACGCTCAATCTCTGGCGTGCGCCGATCGACAATGAGCGATTCAGCGCCGGCTGGAAGCATGGCAAGCTTTGGCAGGAGAACTATCTGCATCTGATGCAGACGCGCATTGATGAGGTTCGGATCGAAACCGGCAACAATGGTGCGTGTGTCATCACGACAGTGGCGCGTCTGGGCGTGCCCACGCGGGATTATGCCATCGACTTTACGCGCACGATCACCTTCTACGGCGATGGTTCGGTCGAATGGTTGATTGATGGAAAGTTCAACCAGTACTGGCCCGCGGAGCTGACCCCGCCGCGTCTCGGCTGCAAGCTGGATTTGCCGCTGGAGCTGTTTGCGGTGGACTGGTTAGGCCGGGGGCCGCACGAGTCATACATCGACTCGCGCAGCGCCGCTCGCCTGGGGCGGTTCCGCAGTACCGTGGATGAGATGATTGTCCCGTATGTCTATCCCCAGGAGTACGGCAATCGCGCCGACACCCAGCGGCTGACGGTGAGGAATCCTTCCAATGACAGCAGTGGATTCACTGTGCTGCCGGTGGGAATGGAGACATTCAACTTCAGCCTGCATCCGTTTGATCTGATGGATCTGACGCGTGCGACACATCGCTCAGAGCTGAAACGAGCGGATCGGCTGTCGCTGTACCTCGACCTGTATACGCGCGGTTTAGGCAGCTCGAGTTGCGGGATTCAGTTTCCGCAGAAGTATGCGGTTCCGGTGGAGGACTTTACCTTTGGGTTCCGGGTGACGCCGTTGTGATCGCGTCCCGTGTGGGCGTGGTTATTAGTCCCCCATAATGCCAGCAGACCCGCGTACCGGATGGCACGCGGGTCTGCTGGTTCGGATGATCCGAATATTGCGAGTCGCTTACTTGGTGCCGAGGATGGCATCCTTGGCAGCCTTGGCGACGCGGAACTTCAAGACCTTCTTCTTGGGGATGAGCTTTTCCTTCCCCGCATCCGGGCCGAAGCGCATCACCATCTTGCGGGCCGGACGCTCGGACAGGACCAGCTTGCCGATACCCGGGATGACGAACTGGTTCTTTGCCTGCTTGTAGGCCAAGGCAGCCTGGGCCTCAAAGAACTGGTTCACCTGCTTCTTGGTGATGCCGACTTCCTCGGCGAGCTTCGCGGCGATTTCCGATTTGGTCATCGGCTTGCCAGCGGTCTTGGCTTTGGCCATTAGAGGATCTCCTTTCGATCGTGTGGAGCCAGCGGGGAGATGCTTCCAGCGTCTTACCCCAGCGCACCTGGCAGGCCCCAAGCCTGCAGGCGCCACGGCTGTGTGGTTGCGGCCAAGCAACCCACGGCGCTCAAAAATTATCGCAAAAACAGGGCGAATCAATGCCCTGAACGACAAATCCACCGGTTTTACCGAAGGATTCACCACTATAGAGGCATTTCAACCCTATTTTTACGGGGGTTTTCTGCCCTTTGTACAGCGGTGTGATGCTATCTTCGGACAATTCGGCCCGGTTTCTGCACTCTTATCGGGCGAAGCATCGCAGGAAAGATATGCCAGCCACCGCAAAAGCAATGACGTGTTATTTTCCGGTTGTCTCGATCAGCCGTGCGACTTCCTGACAGTCTTTGTCGCCCCGCCCCGACAGATTCACCACCACGATCTGATCCTTACTCATCTGCGGAGCCAGCTTAGCCACTTGGGCGATGGCATGTGCGGATTCGAGCGCGGGAATGATTCCCTCCATTCTCGCAAGCAGCTGAAAGGCCTCCAGCGCCTCGTGATCGTTAACGCTGACATACTCCACGCGCCTGGAATCCTTCCAATAGGCATGTTCCGGCCCAACACCGGGGTAATCCAAGCCGGCTGACACCGAGTGCACATCCGCTGTCTGGCCGTCCTCATCCTGTAGCACATACGACAGCGATCCATGCAGGACCCCCGGCTGGCCATAGGTGAGCGTTGCGGCATGATCGCCGAGGCGGGGCGATCGCCCACCCGGTTCGACGCCGATCAGCCGGACGGAGGTATCGTCAATGAAGGGGTGGAAGATGCCGGCTGCGTTGCTGCCCCCGCCGACGCAGGCGATGATCACATCAGGCAGGCGCTGCTCTAACTCGATGCACTGCTGCTTCGTCTCGCGGCCGATGCAGGCCTGGAAATCGCGCACC
>CAZSJB010000157.1:0-950 GCA_964606625.1 uncultured Tepidisphaeraceae bacterium
GATGAAACCGATCACCACCGCATCCTCGCAGACGCCCATTGTCTTGCGCGCAGTTTGGCGGTGGACCAGATCGGCTGGTCCGACGCCGTTGGGGATCAGCCTCACTCGCGACCGTCCCAGACCCAATCGCACAGCCGCGCGCGCTTCCTCGGGAGAAACCGCAATGATGCAGGAAGTGCGAAGGGCGAGCAGGAGCTCGATGCCCGTGTAAACCATCTTTTTCACACGCGCCAGGCCGGGATCCATCATGATCAGCCCGTGAAGGGTATAAATGGCGCGAGCGCGGGTCAGCAACACTACCAGGCGGGCCAGAGCTCCCCCTTTGGAACTATGCCCATGAACGATATCGAAGGGCCCATGCCGACGCATGTAGCGCCGGATCTTCCACAGCGTCACCGCGTCCATCGGATGGGGCGATGTCCGCATCGGCAGCGCCATATGACGGACGCCATGCAGACCCTCAAGCCGCCGACGGAACATCGTATCCACGCGCCGCGACGACCAGATGAGATGCACTTCGCAGCCGCGTGCGACCATGCCTTCAGCCAGGTCCAGCACATGACGCCCCGTGCCGCCGGCACTGGATTCCACGATGTGCAGCACACGTGGCTGAGCAGTGCCCGCGGGGGCGGCGGTGGCAGATTCCTGAGTCTCGACGATGGTCATCCTTTACTCCCAATGACTTACACAGTTTCGGCAACCAATCCCGCCGGCGATGGGGCAGCAGGCATCCGCTGTACGTCTGCCAGAGGCCGTGGGCGGCTGGCCTGCGGACGAGTATCCACCAGCTGTTCGTACACAGCGTGGTACTGGCGGGTGACGGCATCCAGATCGAATTTCTCGCATACACGGCGCCTCGCGGCTGCTCCCATGGCTGTACGCTCCTCGGCGGACAGCGACAGCAACTCCAGCCATGCCTCCGCGAGCGCTGCGGGATCACGCGTGGGAAC
>CAZSJB010000157.1:960-5559 GCA_964606625.1 uncultured Tepidisphaeraceae bacterium
CACACGGTACCCCGCAGCTCATCGCCTCGCCCAGGACCAATGGAAAGGCTTCGCTGATGGACGACGACGTTGCCAGATCCAGCGACGCATGAATCCGCGGCACATCCCGCCGGGCGCCCAGCAGATGGCAGCAATCCACCAGGCCAAGCTGGCGGATCTGTGACATCAACGTTTCGTTGGAAGGCTCAACGCCCGCGCCACACATCAGGAAGTGCACCTCCGGGCGCTGGCGCCGCAGTCGGGCTGCGGCCTGGAGGAAGTTGGTGTGGTCCTTGAATGGGTCAAACCGCGCCACCAGTCCGATCAGTGGGGTGTTGTCATTGATTCCAAGTTCCTGTCTTACTTCGCGGCGCGCCTGCGGATCCGGGCGAAAACGACTGGTATCAAATCCATTAGGGATGACCTGCATCTGGTGCGGCGCGAATCCGCGGTCGGCGTACATCACCCGGGAATGCTCCGAACAGCAGATAATGCGCGCGGGCAGATTGGAGAGCATGGCACAGGCATCGACCGTCATGAGTGTCGACCGCTTGGCGATGCCGACAACGTGATTGGAATGATGGATTCCCCAGACAATGGGGGCGCGCGTGACCAGTTTGGCAGCCAAGGTGCCAATCAGGTTGGAATGGTCCATCCAGGTTTGGATCACATCCGGCTTGGCGCGCTGAAGGTGCCATGCGAGTCGAAGGACGCCTCTTGGGTCTGGTATCCCCGCCTTCATCCCCATGACGGCGAGGGGAATGCCGGCATCGATGATCGGCTGAGCAACGCTCAGGTCATCGATTAGCGCCACCACCGAAGGTTCGAAACGCGAACGATCGGTGCGCAGCAGCAGGTTGACCAGCATAGCTTCGGCGCCGCCAAACTCGAAGCTGTTGATAATATGAACAATTCGCGTCCTTTGCATATATACGTCACACAGCTTTCGTTATCGGGTTATTCCGGCGTCTTGATGGTCTTCAACGTTTTCATTCTGTTTCGCACCCATCGGCGAATCGGCTTGAGTAATCGCATGCAGGCAGGCATGGGATCGCTCCACATAAAGAAGGGGAATCGCTGGGGGTAGGCGATACTGCGCACCCATTGCGTAAAGGTGATCTGCTTGGCGCGCTGCAGTTCCCGAAACGCCTTGAAGTCGCGCATCGGATCCCACTGACGCATTCCGCGAACGTAAGTTCGAATCTCCGGCAGTGGGCCATTGACAATCCGGTTGTACACCAGCTTTGCCAGCGGTACGCCGCTGGCTGAAACCAGTGCATTGGATGCCACGAACCGCGCGTTGCACTCAATCAGCTTGTACTGCCCATCCCTCGGATCGCGCTTGAACTCGATGTTTGCCAGTCCCCGCAGACCCACTTCATCCAGCAGACGGTTGGCAGGCGCGATCAACTCAGGCACCCATTTGGTGATGTGGTAGGTTGTTGCGCCCATTCCGGCTGGGTAGCGGCGGATAATACCCTTTGTGAAATGCAGCAGAGGCGTGCCGCGTTCATCGAGATAGGTGAAGTAGCTGCATAGCTGCTCATCCCCGCCGGGGATCCGCTCCACCAGCAGCATGTCCATGCCCGCCCCGGATGTGGCATCGAAGGCGCGAACAACGTCGTCAAACGTCTCGGCTACGAGATGCTTGAATCCAAAATGCCGCTCAAACAGGTGAGACATCCGAGGTTTGACCAGCAGCGGGAAGACCAGCTCATCTCGCAGCGCCAGCACCTCATCCCGATTGCGGACTTCCCAGAACCGAGGCGTCAATACGCCCGCAGCATGCGCGTAGCGGTAGGTTGTCAACTTGTCCAGCATTGCCGCCTGGGCGACCGGATTGCACAGATCCAGGCGGTAACGACGCAGCAGCTCCTCTCGATGACGCAGCAGCACGCGAATGCCGGAATCCGAGCAACTGAGCAGCACCGATCCATGCAAGCGCCGGGCCTGGCGACTTAACAGGAATGCCGACCAATCCACTTCAACGTCACCGGTTTGGGGAGCCGGGAGTGCCCGGCAGTATCGTGAATACGGAACGACACTGTCGGGTTCACTGAGTATGAAGACCTTGACACCCATCTGTCCCAGGTCCCTGGCTACAGATAGGGCATTGGCTTCGCCGCCCAGCAGGATGACCGGCGGTTTTCGGCGCGCCGTGTGATCTGCCGCGGGGTAGTTGGCATGGTGCTGGAGTAATACACCTGAAGATGTCATGGCAGTGCCACTCACGTCATTCCTTTCGTACATCACGCTGACTGCCTGTCTACTCCACCGGGAAAAGATCCATGACACGCCATGCAACCAGCCGTCCTTCTTGTGCCGGGGGGCTGGCACAACGGCTTGGGCTACGGATAGCATCGGTAATAAACAGGACCATGTTCTCAGGCATGTGCAGATTCCTTCTCAGCATGCGTATCAATGGGGGTTTCCGACATAAAAAGGGGTGGAGTAAAAGCCAGATTCGCTGAGCAGTTTAGGGGCGTGGCCTTATCCTCCAGCAGGCGGCGCAACAGGTGTTCGGCAACGGGGCAGCAGCCGTCCTGCTTGGTGTAGTGGTAGTAAAGATTCGGCGTTCCATTGACCTCCAGGATCACTCCACCGGTTTCTTCCAGGGGACGGGTGTGATCCTTCGTCACCAGATCGATGCCGGCAAATCGAACACGAAGTGCCTTCACAGCACGCTTGCCGGCTTCGATGATGGCTGGATGCAGTTCGTGCGTCACCGTGGTGTTGTCTGCGCCGCTGTTCTCGTTGATGACGGTTTTCACCGATACCCGTTGCCCGGCTTGGGGGACGCTGCGCAGGGACAGCTTCTGGCGGGCTAGGGTTCGACGCATATCCAGGTCAATGGATAGGAGCACCTGTGAAATCCCTGCTTGGCTGGCCAATCGCTCGTCATTGGCGCGTTCGACGAGTTGTCGGACGGTGCTGTGCCCATCGCCGACAACGGCAGGGCATCGCCTGACAAAAGCATCGATCAGTTCGCCATCGAGGTAGAGCAAGCGATAATTGTCGCCCTCGACCTGCTCTTCGATGAGCAGATCGTCGGCATAGACTGCAGCGGCGGCAGCAGCACGAGCCAGATGATGCGTGGTGCGGATACCCGTGGTCACCCCGCGACCGCCGCCGGTCCCGCCGGCCGGCTTGACGACACAATCGCCGGGATGACCAGCCAGGAATTGAACGGCTGGGGTCATGTCCCCGAATGAAAACCGTGCATGCTGCGGAACCGGTAACCCTTGCTCCTGGAGGATGCGATGCGTGAGCGGTTTATTGTGCAGGACGGCTAGAGTCACCGGGTCATCGATTTCACTGACGTTATCAAACACACGGGTGCGGACCCCGTTGAGCTGGATCTCACCGATCGTGTCATCCAGCACCATATAGGATCCGCCCAGCCGCTCAGCTGCCTGGCACCAGGTCTGCCGATAGAAGGCTTCCTGGTGCCGCCCGGACTGACGGCGCCGTGGGTTCCGATAGCGCAGGAAGGCCTTGCCCAATGCAATGCAATAGAGGCTTCGCAGCACAAGAGGATGGAGCAACAATTTACTCATGCAGCACGCTATCCCTGGGTTTCCTGAGACAATGGAGTGACAACAGGTGCCGGGCTGTCAGTGGCGTCGTGGTCTTCAACACCTGTGGGCACCGGACCGCGCACCATCGGACATTGCATCTCAATCAGCAGCTCATCCACCCACGCATTGGAAAAGACACCGCGCTTCACGGATTCGAAATATTCCGCATTGGTTGCGGCGTGCGCGTTAAGGCGATCCAGCAGATCGGCTGCGATGCCCTGTGGAACGATCACTACACCCATAGCATCGCCCACGACGATATCGCCGGGATTCACCACGACGCCGCCGCAGCAGATGGGATAGTTGATCTCACCCGGGCCTCGATGCAGAGGGCCGATCGGTGTGGTTCCACGCGCAAAGACTGGCAGGTCAAGCTCGCAGATCGACGGCAGATCACGCACCAGTCCGTCAATCACGAAGCCTGCACAGCCGCGGTGACGAGCCTTGGTGCAGATCAGGTCACCCAGCACGGCATTGGAATCCGAGCCGCCCGCATCGACCACGACCACGTCGCCGGGTTCCAGTACGTCCAGCGACTTGTGAACCATCAGGTTGTCGCCCGGGAACGTTTTGACCGTACAAACTGGAGCGCAGATCTTGTGCGTCGGCGCGGTGAGTAGTCGGATCTTGGGATCAACCGCATAAAGGCGGTTCAGCAGATCGGAAATGTCCGGAGTCGGAAAATCGAGAAAACCCCGCACCAGTTCAGCCGGGGGGCGCTCGAAATTGACGCGCACTCGGAAACCCGGGCCGGGATGCAGGTGTGCAGATCGTGGTTTATTGGCCATGGCAGACTCCTTGGAGGCTTGCGGCCTCGGTTTGGGTGTGGTCAGAAGGACGTTCAAGAAATGCCGCTTCGCGCAGATGGTCGATGAACCCAGTCAAATCCTGGCTGACTTGCGGAGGGTAGTCCTGATCCGCAAGGGCATCATGCATCCTACGGATGGCGGCAATTAGAGTGGTATCGATACCGACGGCTTGCGTGGCCTGTTCCAGTTCAGCCATTTCGATGCTGCGGCGCGCTGCATGGATGGCGTAGGTA
>CAZSJB010000157.1:5569-7187 GCA_964606625.1 uncultured Tepidisphaeraceae bacterium
AGCTCCCAGAGACCGGGATAGATGCGTTGCATCGCCTGGATGAATTGAGACCGAAGGCCGTGAGCCTCTGCGCTTAAGAGCAATTGAAGCAGCAGGCTGCACACGCCTTTAGAGACGCCAGCCAGCATCATTTTCATTGCCGAGGCCTGTCCGATATCACTGCCAAGCAGTTGGGTATGAATGACGGAATCAAACAGAGGCACAAGCGCATCTGCACGCGGGCCACTGAGGAAGATCGTGGCAGTGCGGCCTACATTGCGCGCCAGCCCGTTGACGGTGGCGTCGACGAAGTCATATCGGGTATTGCGGAGGATCCGGGCAACCCGCAGGGCGGCAGCCGGCTGAATGGAGTTCACGTCGACATACATTGCCCCAGCAGGTGCTCTGTGTGCGTGAGCGGCTACATCCGTAGCGACAGCTTCAGCCGCATTCGGCAGAACCACTGACAAAACAACATTTGCCGTGCTAATCACATCTTCCAGCGTCGGCAGGACCTCAAAGCCGTGTTTCCGGCACCGCTGAAGCGTGGCATTGCTGCGTCCAGTGCAGCTCGTGACCACGCGGCATCCACGTTGCGCAAGCGATGCTCCCAGGGCAGTGCCCATCTCGCCGGCGTACAATAAACCGATGACGGGAAGGGGATCTGTCATGACAGGCCCTCCATGTCAGGGAATACTGCACGATTCGCCGATGGCTCCCAGCGCGAGATACGATTGGCGTACATCCGCGGCCGCGTATGAATACGCGCGCGGGGCAAGGTGGAGAGCGGGTTTCGATGCGGGACGGTTTCACAGACCTGTGGCCAGATCATCAGCCACGCCATTGCGATCCATAGCGGCAACAGCTGGGAATAACTCGTCGTGACCATTACACCGACGAACCAGACACCTGCAAAAGCGGCAAACACGATGCTCTGTCCCGACTGACGCCATGCGTGGAGCATCATGAGCGCGATGCAGGTCGAGAAGACCAGGCCCACCATCCCGGTTTCATAGAGGTAGGTCAGTACCACGCTCCAGACTGCCTCGAGGCCAGTATGTTCCAGCAGAACCGGCGAGGTCTGTCCGGCTCCGAATCCGAACAGGATGGTGGCGGGATCGCGGCCTAACAGCAGTTTCACGCCGGCGATCAATGAAGAGGAGCGATCCTCCCATGAACTGTTACCGACGGGCGAAGCGCCGCCAAGCCGATCACTCAGGGCCAGCGAGGCCTGCCACAGCACCAGTGGCATCAGCACACCAAAGACGACAAACAGGGCGATGGAGTTCTGCGGCGTTGCTCGTGAACGCACAAACCAGATTCCCAGAAAAACCAGGGCGGCTGCCAGGGTCACGGCTGCATGGCCCGAGCGGGAGATAATGATCAGCGCCAGTCCGCAGAAGGCGGCTGTCCCGAATAGGATGCGCTGCCAGCGTGCCGGCTGCTTGCGCAGCCGAATGATGTTGCACATGCATGCGATCCAGAGCAGCACCCATGGCGCCAGTGAACTGGACATCGCCGATGGTTCGGGGAAAAGCCCAAACGGTCGCTGGATGTATCGATAAATGGTTGTGACGTTTTCCTGAACGCTCAGGAATGAATTGTTGATGTAAAGCCCCGTCAGCGGGAAATATCCTGC
>CAZSJB010000158.1:0-4880 GCA_964606625.1 uncultured Tepidisphaeraceae bacterium
GCCCTGGCGGCAGCCGGGGTCGTCTACCAGGCGATCCTGCGCAACCCGCTGGCGGACCCCTATCTGCTGGGGGTCAGCAGCGGAGCGGCGCTGTTCGCGTACGTGTGGCGTCAGCCGATGGCGGTAGCGCTGCTGGTGGGGGTGGGATTGGCCCAGACCGCCGTCAGCCAGCAGGTCTTCGCCTTTGCCGGTGCGCTGATCGCCGTGGCGGTCGTGTTCATCGTTTCGATGCAGCGGGGCCGGCTGGAGCCACTGACGCTTCTTCTGGTGGGGGTAATTGTCAACGTGATTGCCGGGGCATTGTTCCTGCTGGTGAATGTCCTGGCGCGCGATGCAACTACCCAGATGACTTTCCTGGTCGGCAGCATCCAGGATGTCAGCCATCGCCAGTTGTGGACCGTGGCGGTACTGGCAGCGGTGGGATGGTTGATGCTGCTGGCGATGACGCCGCATCTGAACGTGGCCTTGCTGTCAGAATCGGAAGCCCAGTCGCTGGGGGTTCGGATTCATCGCCTGCGCTGGGCCGGATTGATCGTGGCGTCGCTAATGACGGCGTCGGTGGTGGCGATTTCCGGGCCGATCGGATTTGTGGGGCTGATCTGTCCGCATCTGTCGCGGCTGGTGGTGGGCAACGACCAGCGGCGGCTGCTGCCGGTCGCCACAGCCGTCGGCGCCGCACTGCTGGCCGTGGCTGATGCCGTCTCGCGCATGCTCGCGCAGGATCGCTTCACCGGAGTCATCCTGCCGGTGGGGATTCTGACGGCTTTGCTGGGCGGCCCCTTTTTCCTGTTGTTGCTTTACCAGGCCCGAAAGCGCCGGGAACTGTGATGGATCTGTTGCTGAAAGCGAATGATCTGCACTTCGCCTACAACGGCGCGCCTGCCGTAGACGGGGTGGGGATGGAATTGCGCGCCGGCGAAGTGGTGGGAGTGATCGGTCCCAATGGCTCGGGCAAGAGCACGCTGATCAAACTGCTGCTGGGGCATCTTCATCCCCAAGCCGGAACAATCCAGTGGATGGGCCGCGAGCGGCGGCGCTGGTCGCAGCGGGCCTTCGCCCGCCAGGTTGCGTATCTGCCCCAATCTCCCGTAGCCGATTCCGCCCAGCGCGTCATCGATGTGCTGCGCCTGGGGCGCGCCCCTTACCTGGGGCTGTTCGGGCTGGAAACCGATGCCGATCTGGCGATCGTGCAGGAAGTGGCAGCGTCTTTGGAACTGACCGACCTGCTGGATCGTCCGATGGATGGCCTTTCCGGCGGCCAGCGTCAGCGTGTTTTCATTGGCCGGTGCCTGGCGCAACAGCCACGGGCGATGCTGCTGGATGAACCCAACACCTTCCTCGATTTGCGGCACCAGGTCGACCTGTGTCGGCGGCTAACCCAGCTGGCCCGGACGCGCCGGCTGGGCATCATCATGAGCGTTCATGATTTGAACCTTGCCGGCATGTTCGCCGATCGCATCCTGCTGCTGGACCGGGGGCGGCCTGTTGCCGACGGCCCGCCCGCCCACGTGCTTGATCCCAATCGCCTCAGCCAGGTTTATGGTATCCCCCTGGAGGCCCTCCCTCGCGGCGACCGGCCTCTGATTGTTCCCGCGGAGACTGCCCCCATAAACGACACAAGCCCCTGAGTTCTCAGGGGCTTGTCGTCGGATGACTATGAATTGTCAGCGAGGGCGACGGGACTCGAACCCGCAACCACCGGATCGACAGTCCGGTACTCTAACCAATTGAGCTACGCCCCCGATACCCTGGGGACAGTAGTTCCCACTGGCCCATTGGGTGCACTGTATTTAAGGTACGTTTTTGTTTTTGTCAAGTTCAACGGTGTGCGTATGCGCCGTGGACGGACAGGGTACAATCGCAGGCCATGCGTTACCTGACGGATTTTTGCGAAAATGAGCTGGCAGAAGCACTTGCGGCGCGAGGGCTGGCGGGATCGCATGCGCGGCGGCTGATGAGCGGACTGTATGCCGAACCTGGGCGATTTACGGTGGATGAACGGGTTGTAGGGCGTCAGGTCGTAGGGCTGTTCTCGGGGGAGTGGGCGGTGCGCAGTGCCACGGTCGCCCGGCGACATGTCAGTGCGGATGGGACCATCAAGCTTTTGTTGGCGCTGGGGCGTGGTGGCACGGTGGAGACGGTGCTTATGCCCGCATACCGGCCGGATCGAGCTGCCGGATGTGTGTCGTCGCAGATCGGCTGTGCCATGCGGTGCGATTTCTGTGCCTCCACCAAAGCTGGCCTGGAGCGGGATCTGAGCGCCGGCGAGATTGTCGAGCAGTTCCTGCACCTCAAATCCGAAGCTCAGGCGATGGGGCGGCGCATTTCATCCCTGGTTTTCATGGGAATGGGCGAGCCGCTGCTTAACTTGGGGAATGTCACCGCAGCCATCCGGCGGATTGCCGAACCGCACCTGGGCGGGCTGGGATATCGCAACATCACGGTATCGACGGTTGGGGTGGTAAGCGGGATTGACCAGCTGGCTGACCTGGATCTGGGGGTGCACCTGGCGGTGTCGCTGCACGCCCCTGATGACGCGACGCGCTCAAGGCTGGTGCCCATGAACCGCCGCTGGAAGGTGGCGGATGTGATCGACGCAGCCAAGCGTTTTCATGTCCGTACCGGGCGGATCGTCACCATCGAATACACGATGCTGGCGGGCGTCAACGACAGCGACGGGCAGGCCCGCCTGCTGGCTGAGCGACTGGACGGGTTCCGGGCGCATGTGAACCTGATTCCGTACAATCCGATCGGCGCCGGGATCAGCGGGATCGAGTATCAGCGGCCGTCGCGGGAACGGATGGGGCGATTTATCCAAATCCTGCGGGACCGGGGCGTCGTCGCCCACTTCCGGCGCACCCGGGGGGACGATGTCAGTGCCGCCTGCGGCCAGCTTCGACATCGGTTGACAGTGCTCAGCGGATAGCGGGTGGAATGGACCCAGCGGCCCAAGACGGGCAAAACACAGGCAATTTGGCGTCAACGGGACTTGCAAGCGCTTCGAGGGACGGTACAATGCCCGGCTCGACAAAATTGCCCCTTATTATCGGTTTGACCAGGAAACTTACGCATGGCACGCGAAGAGAAGAACGACAAGTTCCAGAGCTTTAATCGCCCCAAGGCCAACAAGTTGGCTCGCGTCAGCGCTTCGGGCGTCGCCTACATTGACTATAAGGACACCGAAACGCTGCGCAAGATGCTCAGCGGGAATGGCAAGATCCAATCCCGCAAGCGCACCGGCGCGACCGCTCAGGAGCAGCGCATGCTCGCCAAGGCGATCAAGCGTGCCCGCTACATCGGCTTGCTGCCGTACGTCAGCTCAGCGATGTAATCCGCATTGCTCGCGGGTTTTCGATACCACGACAACACCCGATCGCACGCCGATCGGGTGTTTTCTCTTGCGCTAACCGTAGAAGTAAAACGGATAGAGCTGCTGGGTCTTCGCCGTTACTCCCCAATCACCTTGATCAGCACGCGCTTGGGGCGGCGGCCGTCGAACTCGCCGTAAAAGATCTGCTCCCACGGGCCGAAATCGAGCTTGCCGTTGGTGATCGCCACCACGACTTCCCGGCCCATGATCTGCCGCTTCAGGTGGGCATCGGCGTTGTCCTCGCCGGTGCGATTGTGGGCATAGCGCTGGGGCGAGGGATCAAACGGGGCCAGTTCCTCCAGCCATTTCTTGTAGTCCTCATGCAGGCCGGATTCATTGTCATTGATGAAAACCGATGCCGTGATATGCATCGCGTTGCACAGCACCAGCCCCTCTTTCACGCCGCTGCGGCGGACGATCTCCTCCACCTTGTCGGTGATGTTCACAAACCCCATCCGCGCCGGCACGTTGAACGTCAGGTATTCGGTCAGTGATTTCATAGCCGCCCGATCCTCCGACGATCACCCCCACCGGTCAATATGGATTCGCTCAAGTGCTCCGGAATTGCCGTCCGATAATCACGAACAGCTCTCAGCCCTCGCAGAGGGCGATCGTTGTTCACGAGGAACCTCCAGGAGTTGCCCGCATGAAACATCTGCTTCCGCTGATTGCGATTGTCAGTCTGGTTGCCGCGACCGGCTGCCAGAAGAAAGCAACCACCCAGTCGCAGGCCCGCAGCGATGTGATGGACATCAGTCCCCTCGCTTCCACGACCACGCCTGCCTATGGCGCATCGGTGTCTAGCCCGTCCAGCGATATCCCGGCGCCCACGTATACGCCCTCGTATACCCCCCAGCCGGCTGTTACGCCCAGCGCCACCCCTGCCGCAACCTCCAGCGGGTCGCACTACACTATCCGCAAGGGTGATACTTTCTACAGCCTCGCCCGCACCTACTACGGCAGCGGCAAGGAATGGCAGCGCATTGCCTCCGCCAATCCCGGCGTAGATCCGCACAAGCTGCGGGTTGGCCAGTCGATCATCATCCCCTAGTCTTCCGGCCCTTGTGTTCGTCCGGGGGTGGATAACCTCCACCCCCGGATGTTTGCATCCCTCCAGCAACAGGACCGCAGCACTCAATGTCCGCAGCGTCTGCGATGGATTCTCCTTCTCCATCCAGGGCGCAGCGGACATTTTCGCTTGATGTTTCCCCATCGCAGTTCAACAGGACGCAAAGTAGGCCAGTCTGAACGAAATAAGTGAAGTAAATCACTTAACTTATGGCAGTTCTGGATGAGCTGATTTTGCCGAGGGGCAGATTTTCATAATGCTTATTTGACGGGATTGTTTGTTAGGGTATAATTTGGTCTGTTATGTGCGCCGGTAGCGTTCGCAGACCGGCCATGGAAGTTCTGTCCTGTCTCCCGCCCGGAGGCCCGCAATGGGTCACATGCTGGATTGCCTCTCCTTGGTTTTATGGTGCCGATCAGTCCACTGGGATCTCAACGGATT
>CAZSJB010000158.1:4890-7178 GCA_964606625.1 uncultured Tepidisphaeraceae bacterium
AAAACGAACCCAATCAAACTCACCAAAACCGCATTTTTGACCGAAAAACCCCGATTCGCCTCCTTTGTTTTATTCAAAACGAACCCATTGGGATGTGTTCATCAGAAAGAGGGAGGTGGCGAGGGCCCAAGGATGCGGATTTCTGCTTTAGTGCATCGCGTCTTACCAAAATGGCATTCATGTCGTATCCTTTCCGATTCGACTGGCGGAGGCGCTATGGCATTTCGGTCGGCCGATCTTTGAACCGATGTTGTTGCACGCGATCTGGCATCCTTCTTCGTTGTACCTCTGGGCTTCCGGCACAGGGGCAAGCGCTGACGCTCCGGTCTCTGCCGCAGGTCAACCGCCACCACACCCCACTGCCGAAGGGCACGACGGGCTGCGCGCCCTGCTGGGGGATATTTGCGAAGACGCCCTCATTGCCTCGGTCGCATCCGCCGAGCATCTCACGCTTTTCCTGCCCAGTGACGAGATCGGTCCGCTGCCGCCTGGCGGATCGACGGATGGATCGCAGAGCGGTGTCGCGGTTGCGGCGCCGGCTGCGTATACCGTGCCTGTGCTCCGACTGGGGCCAACCGAGGCGATCGATCTGCTGATCAATCTCGCCCATCCGCTGCCGTCGGTCTGCGGTGATTCGGTTCGATACTGGTGTCGGTTGGCGCAGTTTGTGATTGATCGGCTGAGTGCTCAGCAGTTTTTTCCGGAGATCGCTCCCGGTCAGCATGGACAGTATTTCGCGCATTGGCGGCTGCTGGTCAGCGGGGAGCGCGACACCACCGCGCTGGAGCAGTACGCCGCAGCCATGCCGCCGGTCTGCATGGCGATTGCCGGTGTCGATCCGGAATCATTGCATCCGCATCGGCTGGTCGAAACCTTCCTGCACGCGACCGCTGATGCCCTGATCCGCCGCGATGTTTCGGTGGATGAGTTTTTCAACCGTGCTCACGAGAAGGCCGCGGAGGCGCTTTCTCCTCCGGAAGTCCGCTGGCTGTCCGCGCTGCTGGGAGAGAACGAGCAGGTTCGCGGCGATACCAATGAACTGGCGCGCCTGGCTGAGCAGGTTCGTACCTGGGTGGCGCGCCTGGACGAAACCAAAGCCGACGCCGCCATGCAGCTCACCTTCGAGTTGCTGGAACCGGAAGATGACGATGAGCATGTCGAGGAGGATGCCGTCAACGGACAGGACATCGCCCAGGAGGCCCTCGCCACTGAGCAGGAGGCGTCTGCTGAATCCGAGGACGACATCGCCCAGCCGGATCCGTCCTCCACACAGGAGATCTGGCGCTTGCGCTTCCTGCTGGAATCAACTGAAGAGGAAGGGGAGACCGTCGCTGCGGAGGACCTGTGGAAAGAGCAGGCGACCGGCATTCTCGGCCGCACCCTGATCGCCCGCCGCCAGAAGCTCATGACGGAGCTGTCACGTGCGGTGGAGGTCTTTCCGCTGCTGCGCAAGGCGATTGATACGGGAACGCCCGCGGAGCTGCACCTGACGACGCTCGATGCGCATGTCTTTATCCGGCAGTGGGGGCCGTTGCTCCAGGAGCACGGGTTTGGCGTGCGCCTGCCTGACTGGACAGTTCAGCGCGATCGTGAGATCGGGCTGCTGCTGTCACTGAATCCTGTGGACAACGGGTATGACCCGGATGATTCCCCGCTGGATACAGTCGCGCTGACAGGTCATGGCCGTCATGGCGGGGGTGTTTCAACCGGCCGGTTGGGACTGGATCAGTTGCTGGACTTCGACTGGCAGATCGCGGTGGGCGATCTCAAACTGAGCGTTGAGGAGTTCCGTGAGCTGGCCAGCCGCAACACACCGCTGGTCAAGTACAAGGGCCAGTGGATTCACCTGGAGACCGACGCCGCCCGGCGGGCGCTGAAGTACCTGGATCAGCAGTCCCGCAATCGCATCACGCTGGCTGAAGCCTTTCGCACGGCCTACGGTGTGACCCGCGGCGACACCGGTTTGCCGGTTCTGGGATTGTCGGGAGTGGACTGGATTGACCATCTGCTCAATCAGTCTCCCGGTGCCATGGAGGACCTGGATCAGCCCGAGGGGTTCCAGGGCATGTTGCGGCCGTACCAGAAGCGCGGGCTGCAATGGCTGGCTTTCCTGGATCGGCTGGGCATTGGCGCCTGCCTGGCGGACGACATGGGCCTGGGCAAGACGATTCAGCTCATCGCTCTGCTGTTGCATGAGCGTGCCGATGGCGCCGCCAATGGCGTGCCCCGGTCGGCCATTCCGCCCACGCTCCTGTTTGCGCCCACGAGCGTGGTCGGCAACTGGGTGC
>CAZSJB010000159.1:0-7158 GCA_964606625.1 uncultured Tepidisphaeraceae bacterium
GCGCTGTTTAGCCGTACAATGCCGCCGACATGACATCACTGACCCCCAAGCAGATTGTTGCTGAGCTGGACAAGTACATCATCGGGCAGGCCGACGCCAAGCGGGCG
Organism: uncultured Tepidisphaeraceae bacterium; assembly: GCA_964606625.1. Classification (GTDB taxonomy): domain Bacteria; phylum Planctomycetota; class Phycisphaerae; order Tepidisphaerales; family Tepidisphaeraceae; genus CALEKX01. The sequence continues at coordinate 108 of CAZSJB010000159.1, forward strand.
GTGGCTGTGGCCGTGCGAAACCGCTGGCGCCGCCAGCAGCTTCCCGAAGCGATGCGCCATGATATCGGCCCGAAAAACATCATCATGAGCGGCCCCACCGGCGTCGGGAAAACCGAAATCGCCCGCCGTCTGGCTACCCTCACCGGCGCGCCCTTCATCAAGGTCGAAGCCAGCAAGTACACCGAGGTCGGCTATCACGGCCGCGACGTCGAAAGCATGATTCGCGACCTGGTCGATTCCGCCGTCAGCCTGGTGCGCGATGAGATGACCGAACAGGTTAAGGAACCGGCTGAGAAGCAGGTCGAGGAGCGACTGCTCGATTACCTGCTTCCCGCGGCTGAGCCGATTGCCAGCCCCAATCTGGAGGATGACGATGCCGCCGCCCGCCGCCAGCGCAATCGCGACAAGCTGCGAAAGCAGCTCCGCGACGGCGAACTCGAGGATCGCACCATCGAGATCAGCATCGAGGAAAAATCGAGCGTCGTCGGCGTTCTCGGACAAGCCGGCATGGAGATGGACATCGAGTTCCAGAACATGTTCGAGAAAATGCTGCCCAGCCGCCGGCAGACCCGCCGCCTGACCGTCGCCGAAGCCCGCAAGGTGCTGTTCGCCCAGGAAGCCGACAAGCTGATCGACAAGAGCAAGATCACCGCCGAAGCCGTCCGCCGCGTGGAGCAGGGAGGCATCGTCTTCCTCGATGAGATCGACAAGGTGACCGGGACCGACGGCAAGCACGGCCCGGATGTCTCCCGTCAGGGCGTGCAGCGCGACCTGCTGCCCATTGTCGAAGGCAGCACCGTCATCACCAAGCATGGCCCGGTGCGCACCGATCACATCCTGTTCATCGCCGCCGGTGCCTTCCATACCTCCAAGCCATCCGATCTCATGCCCGAGTTGCAGGGACGCTTTCCGATTCGCGTCGAGTTGCAGGACCTGACCAAGGAAGACTTTTTGCGCATCCTCCGCGAACCGCAGAACGCCCTGACCAAGCAGATGATCGCGCTGCTCGGTACCGAAGGCGTGCAGATCGAGTTCACCGACGACGCGATCGACGCGATGGCACAGATTGCCTATGACGTGAACCGGCGCACGCAGAACATCGGTGCGCGACGGCTTTACACGATTATCGAAAAGGTGTTTGAGGAGTTGAGTTTCGAAGCCCCCGACATCTCACCTACCAAGGTGATCATCAATGCCGGCTATGTGCAGGAAAAACTGGGCGACATCGCCGCGGATGAGGATCTGAGCAAATTCATCCTGTAAGCGATGCCTGACGCCTGATGCGTAAAAGGGTGCTTGGCGAACCGCCCGCTGCTGCCTGCGGTTACTCCTCCACTTCGATCACGATCATGGTCAGATCGTCCTTTGGGATCAGGCTGCCCACTTCCTGATCCAGGTGGCGTTGGAGGTCGTCCAGCAGATCTCGGCCACGGAGATGGCGGCGCGCGTACAGTTCTTCGCGCCACTTGTGGGTGTCGAGCGTGTCATCGCTGGAGAAGGCGACTTCGATGCCGTCGGTGAACAGGAACAGGCGGTCTCCGGGCTGAAGCTGCATCCGGCCGTTGGTGAAGGTTTCGTTGGGAAAGATGCCCAGCAGTCCGCCGTCGGCCTCAGGCGATTCCATGGTTCCGTCGCGCGTGATCACCAGCGGCGGCGGATGGCCCGCACGGCCGAAGGTGACTTCCAGGGTGTTGACATTGATATAGCCGTACAGGGCGGTAGCGAAGGTTGCGGCGGATAGATTCTGCTCGACCAGCGCATCGTTGATCCGCGCCAGCGACTCCCCGGGCGACAGCAGGCGATATCCGCCGGGCAGGATCTCCTTGGTGATCAGGGCCCGCTTGATATACATCGACAGCAGGGCAGCGGGCATGCCATGGCCGACGGCGTCGGCGATGAAGAACCCCACATGCGTTTCATCCAGGCGCATGATGTCGTAAAAGTCGCCGCTGACATAGCTTGCAGGCCGGAAGAGGCAGTTCACATGGACCGGTCCGACCTGGGGCAGGGATTTGGGCAGGAAGTCCTGCTGCAGGCGGGCAGCGAGGCGCTGCTCCTCGTCGAACTGCTGCATGAAGTACTTGAGCGTCTGATCGCGGCGTTTGCGGAGAGCCAACTCTGCCCGGAGCGCGCGGACTTCGGCTTCGAGTTCAGCGATACGGTCGGCGGCGGCGGTTTGAACGCAAGCCAGCTCGTCGGTGGTGTCGGCGAGACTTTGTATCAGCAGATCGATATCGGCATTGGCAGCCAGCAGATCATCCGGATGCTTTGTCGGCTCGGTGATGCCAGAGGGAGGCGTCTGGGCTGGTTTCATCGCGACCTTCCCATGTCGGAGTACCCTGCACCGCGCGCAAACGACAACAACGGCACACTATATTCCTGCTTCGACTTCCTGACAGGAAAACTTAACTTTTAAGAGGGCATTTCTCGGGCTTATTGGCAATCTACCCCAGGGGTGTGGGGCATCTGACACAGCGGGGAGGGGGCGTTTTTGCGGACTGTATCATCGCCCTGGTGGGGGCAGCGAGGATAAGGGGCGGGTGCCGGGCAGGCTTTTTAAATTACTCATTTGGCTGGCGATTATTGTTAGGGTGTAGTTAATAATATGCGAGGCCAGGATGGCCCCCTGTCAAGAGAATGGATTTTGATGGTTCGGAGAGTCGCCCTGATACCCTCAAATGGTTGCGCAAATGTGCGAAAACAAACCCAAAAACGAACCCATTGGAGGGGGCAGAAGTGCTGTTTTTGACGCAGGAACAGGGATTAGGGGAAACGAACCCACCATTTGAAATGATCAAACGAACCCATTGATAGCGTGCGCGCTGCGTAAGTGCCTGCGGGAGCGGCTCTTGGAAACGGGTGTGTCCCTCAAAATCCCCAATCGCTTAACTTCATTGCCGATAGAGAACTTATGGACGCCTTGTGCGTCATACAATAAGGTATACTGCTCCCACGATTTTGCGGCGTCGGGAAGACGTTGCGGCTGGCGGGGGAAAGGTGACAACAATGAGCAAGCACACGAAACATATTCTGCTGGCTGCCGTGATGGCGCTGCCTCTGGGTTTGGGATCGGTTGCATCGGCGCAGTACCGCGTTGGCAACGACGGGCGTGCGCTGGATGCCAGTAACCAGATCGGCAGCGGCGGATACAACCAGGAAGTGGGCAACCGCGGTGTTCTGGTGACGCCGGATGACATTGTCTACGGGAACGTAACCGCGGGTCGTGAGTTCCGTGGTGGCGTCAATACCTTTGATGCTCGCGAGTTCCGGGGCGGTACGGCGGGGCGGGCGACCGACCAGTTCGTCCGCAACACAGCCGGCGTGCCCCTCGGATCGGCGCCGGCGCAGGATCTGACCACACCCCGACCGTTCCTGGGTGAATCGCGAGCGGTTCAGCCGCCAGCAGAGTACAGCCGCGTTGGTTTCTCCGGCGGATATATCCCGGCTGACGATGCCCTGCGCATTGAGCAAGACACGCGCCTGGGCGCTCCCCTGCAAACCCGCCGCATCCAGGCAGGGCTGCTGTTGCCCGGTGGCGTGGACGCCCAGACCCAGCAACCGCTGGTCCTGAGCGGGTCGCCGCTGTATGGCATCCGCGAAGCCGGCGCCGATGAATACGCGCGCGGCATGGATCTGGATTTCACCCGCGCGGAGCGAACGACCCTTCAGCCGTTCACCCCGGATCGAGTGGCCCAGTTGCGCGAAGAACTCCGATCGGTTGCCGGTGAAGAAGCTCCTGCCGCAACCCCGACTCAGCGCCTCGATCGACCCTTTGAAAGCCCGCAGAATCGTCCTCTTGGCGAACAGCCGAGTGGGCCGGAGGGTCGTACCACACCTGAGCGGGGCGATCCGACGGCTGCCTTGCGGGGTGATCTGCAGACGGGTGCTTCGTATGCCAATCGTCTGAACCTGCCGCGTCCTGCGCAACAGAGCACGCAGTATGCGGAACTGGAACGTCGGCTACAGCAGATCCGCGGGCAGCGGCCGCAAAGCGATGCCGAGCGACAGCGGGAGTACCTGGCCCAGCGGCGCGAGCTGGAGCGGCTTGGGATTGTTCCGGCTGAAGGCACTCAGCGGCAGGAGACGGCTGTGCGTCCGCTGCCGGCTCCGCGTGATCCGGGCGCCGCGCCCCAGCCACCCACCGCCCAGCCGCAGGCGCCTGAGAAGCTGCCGCCGATTCCGGCACCCGATTACGAACCGCTTCAGATCACCAGCCTTGCCGATGGCATCAAAGCCGAAGGTCTGGCGAATATCATGAAGCAGGCTGAGCAGAAGATGCAGTCCGGCCGGTTCCTCTCGGCGCTGGACGATTATGACAAGGCCCAGCAGGTTGCTCCGAATAACCCGCTGGTGCAACTGGGTAAGGCGCATGCACTGCTGGGCGGATCGTACTTCGGCCGGGCGGAGCAGTCGCTGCGCGTGGCGCTGGTGAGCGACCCAGCCCTGCTGCTGGCCAAGTATGACATCAAGCAGATGATCGGCCAGAAGCGCCTGGAGGCGGTGGTCGAAGATCTGAAGATCATCGCCCGCACCGAGCAGGCGTCGGCTCAGCCGCTGATCCTGCTGGCCTACATCGCCTACAACACCGGCAACGAGTCCATGGCTGCGGACTTCCTCGCTGAAGCCAGCAAGCGTACCAACGGGCGCGATACGCTGGTCTCCCTGATGCAACGCTACTGGCGGCTGTCTAAGTCCAGCAACGGCGGCCAGCAACCCGAGTTGAACAAGTAGCCGTTCTCTGACAAACCGATGTGAAAATTGGGTGACGATGGCCGGCGCCCTGCCGGCCATCGTTGTGTTTAGGCAGGAGGGAACTTAGTCGCGAGGTATGGCGCTTCATATCTGATAAGTGATATATGTCGGGATAAAAAGAACCGCGGACTGGGGGGGGTCCGCGGCCAGAAGCCCGCGTGGGAGCGGGCTTTCGACCGGGAGGGGGGGGCCCGGTCGCATGAGGTTTAGAGTCGGGGGTTGAAGAAGGAGGGGGGGGAACCTTCTTCGGGGAGTACCCCCCACACAAAAGCCCCGGGGCTGGTTAAGCACCGGAGCCTTCGTGGCTCGTTTAAAAGGTCAACCTGGCGATCATCGGCAGGTCGACTACTGACGGAGTGATATTAGCATGCTCGAGTAGAAAAGCAAGCGGGAATTTTACTTTTCTATATTCGTCTGATTAACGGAAGGTCAATCTGGGCAACAGTTTGCAGACCTCACTTTACTCATGATTATCTCATTTTCGGCTCTGAGAAGCATATTCAATGCAACACATAATGGGGTTCTGCAAAGTTGCCCAAATGAGGCGGATGTCGGGCGAATCTTCCCTGACTTTGCTTGCCCGACGGTTAACAGTGAATCCAGGGAGGATCGGCTCTCCGGCATCCGCAAATGGCCTGGTCCTTGCGGTGAATGGATCTGCCGTAAATACAATGAAATGCGTAAGTTGGGTCTGCAAGTTTTCGCTATGAAATAATCTATGAAGAGAATTGCATCAACCCGCTCTCTGGGCCATTCCATTTTCGAGATTTTCTGTACAATGAGGATCACCAGTCGCGGGTGATTCCCGGGACAGGTACCAACTGTCCAGCCTCGGCGATCCGGAAGGAGCGAACGCCAATGATCGTGACAATTTCTTCGCGTCACATGGATGTTACCGATGCCCTGAAGGCATTCGCACAACAGAAGGCCGAAAAACTCACCCGCTACTACGACCGGATTCAGGAAATCGAGATCATTTTTGATAACAACAAGGACACCACCAGTGTCGAAATGATCGTCAACGGTGAGCATAAAAGCATGTTCTTCGCCAACCATGACCAGGGCGACGCGTATAGCTGTATAGATGCCTGCGTCTCCAAGCTGGAACGACAGCTTTCCGACCACAAGAAGCGGTTGCGAAATCGCAAGCATCCCGACCTGAGCAGAAACGTGCAGCACACACCGGGGAGTAAAAACTAGTACCGACTTCTCGCCCCTGGCTGGTTTACCGGGCAGCGCGACGGTCGTGCCGCCGGATGGACGGCAGGTGGCGGGGACGCCTGTCTCGGTGACAGGGGTTATACTTCACAACACATAAGATGAAGCTTCGAGATTTTATCGTACCGGATGCCATTATCCCCAGGCTTGAATCCACCGATCGCGACTCCGTGATCCGCGAACTGGTCACCAGTCTCGCCTCGGCGGGCGCCATCGAGGCCGATGTCGTCGAAGAGGTGGTTGCCGCCCTGATCAAACGTGAGCAGAACGGATCGACCGGATTCGGAAAAGGCGTCGCCGTTCCTCACGTCAAGCACCCCCGGATCCAGAAAATGGTCGGAACCGTTGGCCGCAGCGTCGAAGGCATCGACTTCGCGGCACTGGATCATCAACCGGTCTACAGCATTGTGCTGCTGCTCAGTCCGGAAAACCAGCCGCAGCAGCACCTGCAGGCAATGAACATTGTCTTCAGTAATCTGCAAAAGGACACGTTCAGACGATTCCTTCGCCAGAGTGATACCCGCGAAGCAATCGTCGATCTGCTCGACGAAGCCGATCAGGGCCGCTGAGGCGGGGAGGCAGGATTAGCTCATGGGCAACCGCAGCCTCCACCGTCTGTCGGCGCCCCTCATGGCTAACCTGAATGAGATGGCCAAAGTCTCGCGAGAGGTCGTTATCTGCAATCGACTGGGCCTGCATGCCAGACCCGCTATGCAGTTCGTGGACCTCGCCAACAAGTTTACTTCCAACATCACCGTCCATAAGGGCGGCGATGAACCCGTCGATGCCGATGGCAAGAGCGTCATGCAGATGATCATCCTCGCCGCCACCGAAGGCACGCCCCTTCGGATCGAAGCGGAAGGCGAAGATGCGCAACAGGCTGTCGATGAACTTGCCGAGCTCGTCGAAGCCGGCTTCGGCGAGGAAGACTAATGGAGCACGCAGCAAGGAGCGGACAGCAGGCAGCAAGGCGTTGAGTCCTCGGATCCTGCTGTCAGCTATCCGTCGCCCGCTGCCTGCCAGATTATGGAAATCAAAAAGGGCATAGGCGTCTCTCCGGGGGTGGTGATCAGCACCGCAG
>CAZSJB010000160.1:0-7123 GCA_964606625.1 uncultured Tepidisphaeraceae bacterium
AGCTCGAGCACAGCCGTTTTGGCTGCATCCAGCTTTCGTTGACCGCCAGCGGAGATCCGCATCGATCCGGAGGTATCCAGCAGGATCGCCAGAGCAATCCCCTCGCGCATCTCGCCCAAGGGCGCGGCGCTGAGCTGCTCCTGAATTTGCGACACGCTCGCGACCGCCGTCTCGGCAGTCGTGTTGCGCGACGGCGTGGCATTCTTATCCGATCCAAAAATACGGATCAGGATGACCACGATGAACGCCAGAAAGACCACGCGTCCGACATGGGCCGACAGGCGGCGCTTCGGCGGAGGGAAGTAGCGAGAGAATTGGTGACGCGCCATGGGATGTCTCCAGGCGGGGGCTTATTCAAGTGTATACCAGTAGACCTCGACGCGGCGGTTGGCTGCGCTTTTACGCGCTTTTTCCTCCGGGGAGTCCGACTCCGTGATCTGCTCCACCGGCTGCTCCCAGCCGAGGCCAAGCGTCTCGATGCGCGCGGGATCCACGCCATACTGTTCGATCAACTGTTTCTGCACCTCCGTCGCCCGCGCCTTGGAGAGGGCAACCGCCTCCAGTGCCTTCTGGCGAACAAACCCCTCTCCCCCCATCTGGCGAAACTCAGGGATGCGCACGTTGTCGACATGGCCGCGCAGCAGCACGCGCGACCCGGGCGACACCTGCAACAACTGCTTGATGTCCGCCAGGTGATCGAGGTTCTGCTGGTTTTGCATGTCCAGGTCGGCACTGTCGCGCTCAAAGTAGAAGCGAATGTCTTTGGAAAGCAGCGGATCGGCTTCGAGGCTCTGGCGTTCAGTAATCGTACGCACCGGCGCGATGGCGACTTTCTGATCGACGAACAATCCTTCATCGCGCAGGGCATTGAGATGATCCATGCGGACAAAATGCTCCGCATCGACCGGATTGCGGATCATGCTGCCATACGCCAGCATTGCCGAGGCATAGATCCCACCAAAGCTGCCGGCGGCATCGATCTCGCCGCTGAAGAACGCGAGGTTTTCAGGCAGGTTGGACAGGTGCACGCGCGACAGTTCATCCAGCGCGGATTCGCGGTCCCAGCGATCCTCGCTGTCCTCCGGATAGAGCGTGTTGAAGGCGTTGATGAGGGTGTCCAGATGGGCTTCGGGATTGTCGCGCACCATGCGGTTGCCTTCGAGCAGGCCATGCACCAGTCCGCGAACCATTTCTGGGTGCTGTTCTGCAAAGGCCTTGTTGACGATCAGGACATCAGCCACGATCAGCAGGTTGCGGTTGGTCGTGAGGATGCGGGCCTTGCCTTCCAGCGCTTCAACGATTTCGGTGGTCTTGGGCGCCCAGGTGATACAACCCGCCAGTTTGTTGCCGCCGGCGACAATGTGTTCGGCAAACAGATCGCCGGCTGCGAAGGCATCTTCGCAGTAAAGCAGATTGATGCACTCGGGATCGGGCTGGTCGTTCGAATCGGCAAGCATCTTGACTTCGATGCCGGCTTCCTGGGCGAGATAGCGGATGAAGAAATCGGCTTCGTTGAACTGGCTGGCTGCCAGGACCTGGCCCTTGAGCTGATTGATGCGGTTGATCCCGCTGCGAACGACGATCCCATCGGCGCCGCGCGAAAACCCGATCTGCGCCGGCACGACCACATCAAACTGTCGTCCAAAGACCGCCAGCGCATCCGCGGTGGTGGCCGAGGCGGCCATCTCGCCGGTGTTCAGCCGATCCCACGCCTCCTCTTCGCTGAGGGTGATGTTGACACGGAAGCCGTAGTTTTTCGCGAAGAACGAATCATCATTTGGCGCCAGACCGCCGTTGGCAACGATCAGCCCAGCGTATCCGGCATACTCGCTCAATTCGACTTCGATGGTGTTGTTCTGGACGTTGTAGGGCTGAGGCGGCGACAGGCGCGGCACCTCCGGCTGCATGAAGCTGACCATGGGCAACGGCACATCGCCACCATTCGCTTCATCCGTATCGGCTTGGGGGGTCTGCGCGGCATCGCCCGCAGGCGCGTTCTCGCCACGATCGCGCAGAACGATCCACACCCCCAGCCCGATCAGAAGGAAAATCAGCAACAGCGACAGAGTCTTCCCCAGTGCTGTCAGCCCGGAACGATTTTCGTCAGCCATCTGTGTCCTCCCAATGAACCCGGTTCACTACTGCTTCAGCGCCTCACGCGGCGCCGAAGGTACGGTTACCGGCGGCGGTTCTTCCAGCAGATCCTGGATATTGCCATAAATGCGCTGCTGATCCCGGATCCAGTCGTTGGTGCTGCTGAGGGTCGCGCCGATCTCGTCGATCCGCTGCGACAGCGTATCGGGATCGGTCGCGACCGCCGACTGCTCCCGGATCAGCTCAACCTGCTGCTCAATGCGCGTCAGCTCGGATTCGAGATAGGCCAGCTTCCGGCGCGCCTCCGCCTGGCGGGCCAGGCGCTGTTCCATGATCTGAAGCTGCCCTTCGTAGCTGCGGCGTAGATTGGCATCGAGATCGGGTTCGCTCAGCCGGCGCTGCAACCGCTGAACCCGTTCATCCAACGGTTCATGATCAACGCTGCTGGACTCACGCAATACCCGAACCAGCGACTGGCGCGTGGCCAGCAGCCGCAGATAAATCCACAGCAGTCGGCCCAGGCCATGCCCCTGCACGTCCAGCTCGCGCGTCAGCGGATTGCGGGCCTGCTGCGCGAGGATCGTCTGGCATCGCTGCTCGAGGTTGCGATATCGCTGCTGGTCGGCGCCTTCGAGCTCTGCCAGCATGCTGCTGAGGCGATCCGCCCAGCGCCGGTGCTCATCACTCAGTTTCCGGGCATCCACCAGGCGCTGGAAACGGCTGTTGGTGGAAAGCATATACAGGTAAAGCAGTTCCAGCCCCGCCCCGATCAACAAAAACCCCGGATGCACAAACCCCAGCAGCGCAAAGGCGGCCATGCCGATCCAGTTCGGCGGGACAATCATCCCGATCGGCCGTGCATTGAAGGCGGCTTTGATGTATCGCCACATGAAAGTGTGATTGTGCGACACCCAGCCACGATACGCAACGGCCCAGAAACAATCACCTGTCTCACCGACGGAAAACGGCTGCGTGCTGACGCGCAGCACAATTTCTTCTTCCCCGGCTGGAGATGGTGCGATAGCATCTGCCTCATCAACGCAAGTGGAAGGAGAGCCATGCCGCGAACCTATCGTGCCATCATTCGTCATGGGTTGAAACGGGGATTGAAATCGAAAGCAGGGTTCAGCCGCCGGGATTTCCTGAAGCGGGCTGCGGGAAGTGCGGCCGCTGTGATGATCGGCGCATCGCTGGCGCCACTCAGCGGCTGTCGCCCGCGCGACGGCGAGGGCGGCATCGGCCGCCGCTCGGATACCGGTCGAGGCATGAAAGTCATCGTCGTGGGCGCCGGATTCGGCGGGCTGGCAGCCGCCGAGACGCTGCTGCGCGGCGGCGCCGAGGTGACCGTCCTGGAAGCGCTGAACCGGCCCGGAGGCCGCGTTCATACCAACCGCAATTTTGTCAGCGGACAGGCCGTTGAAATGGGCGGCGAGTTCATCGGCGAAAATCACCCCACCTGGAACGCGTATGCCCGCCACTTCAACCTGTCGCTACAGGAACTCCCTGAGTACGACGGAGACGAAGTTGTGTTGCTGGATGACCAGCCCATCACCGATGCCGACCTGGATGCCCTCTACGAAGAGATCGACAGCGTCCTGGCGAAGGTGCTGGCGATGGCCGAGCCGATCAACGCGGAGCGTCCGTGGGAATCGCCCGACGCCACTGCCCTGGACATGCGCAGCCTCGGGGAGTTCATCCGAGAGCAGGAGATCAGCGATCGCGCCAAGCGACTGATGCTGTTGACCGAAGAAGCGAACAACGGCGTGCCGGCAGACCAGATGTCGCTGCTGGGTTACTTGTCGATGATCAAGGGAGGCGGGCTTCAGGATTACTTTGAATTGAGCGAGACGCACCGGCTTGAAGGGGGCAATGATCAACTGGCCAAGGCCCTGGTGAAGGCGCTGGGAGACCGGGTGGTCTTCAACGCCCCCGTCACGCGGATTCGCCGCGAAGCCGGCCGGGCACGGGTGATCACGGCGGACCGGCGCGAATACACCGGCGATGCGGTCATCCTGGCAGTACCGCCGACCCAATGGCCGAAGATCGACTTTGGATATCCCGTTGAGCGGCTGCCGCAGATGGGGTCGAACGTGAAGTGCATCCTGCGACTCAATGCACCGGTGTGGGAGGAGGCGGGAGTTTATCCCGATGTCGTTTCCAACGATCTGGCGCAACTGACCTGGATCAGCGCGGAAGCCCCCGATGCCAGGCAGTGGGGTTACACGCTGTTCAGCGGCGCAGAGGCTTCGGAGCAATGGCGAAAGATGGCCCCGCGTGAACGCGTGCGGGCAGCGGTTGCCTCGCTGAATCCGGTATTGCCGACCCTGTCAGACACGATTGAGGCATCGATGTTCGTCGACTGGCCGACCATGAGCCGGTTCGGGGGCAGCTATACTTTCCCGGCTCCGGGACAGGTCACCCAGATGGGACCGACATTGGTAGATGGCATCAAGGACGGCATGGCACCGCTGCTGTTCGCTGGAGAACACACCAGCTATGCGTTCATCGGATACATGGAAGGGGCATTGTCCAGCGGCGTGCGGGCGGCGCGCAGCCTGCTGCAATCTCGGAAAGGAGTTGCAGCGACTGCTTGACGCTCAAATGCGATGAAAGATGACAAAGGCACCATCAGCGCGGACAATGGCGAGGATGGTGGCTGGTTCTGATGTTGTGGTTTCGGAGGATCCTCTGCCGATCGCGCGACAGCGGGTGTGGGAGTGGGTCCGCATTGAGATTCTGCCCGGCACGTTCGCGATCGCCTTCGCGATGACGCTGACGCTGTGCGTGCGGGGATATCAGTTCGGAGGTTCGAACCACAATGTCTACCTGATCAATGCCCTGCACCATGCTTCAGGGGGGCAATTGCTTGCGCGCGACTGGTTTACGACCCAGACGCTACAGTATCACGCGATCTTCGGGTTGCTGACGCGGCAGTTGTTCCGGTGGGGACTGGTCGAGCCGGCATTCCTGATCGGGCAGTTGATCTGCATCTTCCTGATGCACCTGGGGTGGTTCCGGATTGTGCGCCGGCTGGGCGGAACGCGAATGACGTATCTGCTGTCGGTGCTGATGTTCTACGTGCTGGCGGGCGGCGTGGGGCTGGGGATGTATGAGTTCATGCAGGACCAGGCATTCCTGCCGAGCAATATTGCGAATGTCGCCCTGTTGTGGGGGCTTTATTTCTGGATCTCGCGCAAACCGGGACTGGCGGGATTGTGGCTGGGCATAGCGGGGCTGTTTCATCTGAACCATGCGCTGGTTGCGATCGGCCTGTGGGGTGCGTTGAACGCCTGGCGGATGTGGGACACCTGGCGCACCACGCACCATCGCGGCTGGGCCGCCCTGCGGGAAACCCTGCACAGCCAGAACACGCGGGGATTCGTCATCGGCACGATCCTGGTGCTGGGAATCAGCATTGGCAACATTCTCATCGCGCTGATGGCGGTCTGGTCCCAGACCAAGACCCTGCCGATGGACGAGTTCGTCGACCTCTACGTTCGCCTGCGCCATCCGCATCATTATGATCCTTCGACCTGGCCGGCGGTGATCTGGGTGACATTTGTCCTGCCGATTCCGCTGGCGATCGCCGTGTGGCGGCGATGGGTCAATCGCCCGCCCGCCCCTACCACAGACGGCGATGCGAGCACGCAATACGCCTGGCAGCAGGCCAGCCGGATCTTTGTCCTCATCTCTTGCCTGCTGCTGGTGGCCCTAGTTGGCGCAGGGATGTTCTACGTCAGCGAAACGCTGGTGAAGCTCAGCCTCTTTCGCTTCAGCATTTATGTAAAACTGCTGTCATGCATAGGTGCAGCTTACCTGCTGTATAACGCCGGCGTATGGAATCGGCGGGTGGTGCGCTGGATGCTGATCGGATTGCCGATCGTGCTGGGATTGGTAGTGCTGCTGCTGTTTGTGACCAGCCAGACAGGATACGTCTTCATCGACTGGCTGGCTGCGTTTGTCTGGCGACACCGTGGCACCGCGGGATTAACGATCATTCTCTGCGCGGTGCTGGCAATTTATGAACTGATCTATGCCAAACCGTGGCGGCGCTGGCGTCATGATCTGCTGCACGGCACGGGAATCGTGGCGATGGCTGTGGTGATTTACCTGGCTTGGGGGCGCTGGCTGGGCGTGCAGGTTCTTCCCGATGACGACGATGCGTATCTGCGGGTGTGCCGGTGGGTTCAGCGCAATACGCCTGTGGATGCGATCTTTGTCGTGCCTGCCCATGAGCAGAGCTTCCGCCTGCATGCCCAGCGTGCGATTGTCGTCAACTTCAAGGGAGTACCCCAGCTCAACGGCGAAATCCCCGAGTGGCGCGATCGCCTTCAGGCTGTGCTGGATCTGCCGGATCTGGCGGTTTTGCGGCGCAGGACCTTTGATGAGGCCCTGGACGCCATCCAGGCCCGCTACAACGCTCTTAGCGGCGAACACCTGGCGAAAGTGGCACATCAGTATGATGCGGATTATGTTCTGACTCAACGCCCCCTGGCGGATGTGGCCTCGCTCCAGCCGGTTTATCCGGTAGGATTGGATAATCAGGGCGGCTATTACCTGTATCGCGTCCAGGCGTCCACTCGCTGATTGCCCAGGGACTCCCTGCGTTGCCGGTTCGGGCGAACAAGCGAGAACGCGCATCAGCCGATATGGGTTGAAGTGGTGAAGGAGGTTGTGATGGATCAGTCGCGGATCGGACCGCTGCTGTTGCAGGAACTGAAAATTCGCGTCGGCCCGGCAATGGCGGCCTACATCGCCCGCCGCCTGGCGGAGGCTAAAGATGATCCCAGCCAGCCGATTCCCGTCATGGGAGGCGATGCCCGCACCGGCGTACCGGTGCGCCGCCTGGTGGATCCGCGCGTGTTGCTGGAACACATTCAGTCTTAACCCATTTCTCCTTCTGAAACCGCCTGCATCATGATCATCACCACCCATGCCTATGCACGCGCCGGGCTGGTCGGCAATCCATCGGATGGCTACTTCGGCAAGACGATCGCGTTCACGATCCGCAATTTCCGGGCAACGGTGC
>CAZSJB010000161.1:0-7105 GCA_964606625.1 uncultured Tepidisphaeraceae bacterium
TGCACGGTCTTGCTGCGACCAATCTCAAGGAACTCCTTTTCACGGGTGGCATCATATTGAAGGATCGCCGATCCGAACTGGAAGCCCTGAGTCCATTCGGTCCATCCTTGGGCGGTATAGCGGCCCTTGACGGTGAAGACCGTGGAAGCGGAACCCACCGGAGTGGTTTTCTCGATTGAATGGATCTTGGCTGCCGAAGCCGACCAGAGCTTCTCGATCTTGGGAAGCAAATCCTTGGGGGTCAGGTCATTATTGATCTTGATCATGATGAGTCTCCCATGTCAGGCACGAGCATCTCGCACGCGTTGTGTAGACTGTTCTACCTGCGCCCGTCAGCCAAGGAAAGCCACCCCTGCCTTTTTATGTCCTTTTCAGCTAACATTCAGGCATGCCAGACCTGTCGCCTGATGACGCCGCGCTGCGCGCGATGTGCGCGGAATTATTCACATCGCCGGATCGGCTTTTTAATACGCTGACCCATCGCGTGGAGCGGCGGTTTTCAATTGAACCACATACACACGCAGATTTGCTGCAGCTAGACCTGCTGGTGGGATGCAGCGGACAGGCCTGGTCGCAAAGCACATGGCTGCCGATTCGGGGAATGACGGCACTGGTCGCCTATCCACACGAACCGCATGGTTATGAGTTGCTGCCCGGTCAACCGCCATCACGGGTGTATCATATGAAGTTGCGGGTCGCGAACGATAATCTGCTGGTGCGTCGGCGCGTGCTACCACGGTGCGTGACGGGTTTGCCACATGACGAAGCGCTGATATCGACGATGCGACAAGTGGTAGGAGCAACGATAGATCAGCAGCATTCGCCACTGCATGCGGCACGCCTGGCAGAGGTTATTTGCCTCTGGCCGCGTACCGGGCGATCGTCGCTGCCTCGGGTGGCCCATACGGGCAGCCCAATGGAATCTTGGCTGGCGGACGCAATCCAGACGATCCAGGACCGCCCTGCGGATCCGCCATCACTGGCAGAATTGGCGGAGTCCGCCGGGATGTCGGTTCGCCACTTCAGCCGGGTGTTTACCCTGCGCCTGGGCACAACCCCCTATACTTATATCAACCAGCGCCGCCGCGCCCTGGCCAGCGAACTATTGCTGAGCAATCAGCTCAAGGTTCGTCAGATCGCCGAGGCCGTCGGATTCAGCTCCGTCGCCACCTTCAGCCGCTGGTTCCGCCAGCAGACCGGCACCTCACCACGCGATTTCCGGCGAGACCCGACCATCATGTGATGTCATTTCCAGCAAACATTTTGTCAGTGTCCATTCCATGACTTCGACGAAACATGCTGTAAATTGATCCACGAAAACGCAGAGCACCCACACATTGGCGGGCATGCTCTGACACTTGTTCATCCGTGGCCACTAATCCTGGAGAGCCAAATGCAGACCCGTCGAATCGGCATCATCATGAATGGCGTCACCGGACGCATGGGAACCAATCAGCACCTGTTCCGCTCGATCGTGGCGATCATGAAACAGGGCGGGGTGCGCGTCTCGCCTGAGCTGACGCTCATGCCCGACCCCATCCTGACCGGCCGCAATGAGAACAAGCTCAAACCCTTGGCCGAGCGGGCGGGCAAAGAGCTTGGCACAACTCCGTTGAAATACACAACCGATATCCAGAAGGCACTGGATGACGACAACTATGAGGTCTTTTTCGATGCGTCGGGCACGCTGCAACGCGCCGGCTTCATCGAAATGGCGGTGAAAGCGAAGAAGGCGATCTACTGCGAGAAGCCCACGGCCACTGAAACCAAGGAAGCTGTTCGCCTGGCCAAGCTGGTCGAAGAAGCCGGCCTGAAGAACGGCGTCGTGCAGGACAAGCTCTGGCTGCCGGGACTGCGCAAGGTCGAGATGCTCAAGCAGCTCGGTTTCTTCGGTAAGATCCTCTCCGTCCGCGGCGAGTTCGGCTACTGGGTTTTCACGGGCTTGGACTACGATCAGCCGGCTCAGCGGCCGAGCTGGAACTATCGCGCCGAGGACGGCGGCGGCATCATGATCGACATGTTCTGCCACTGGCAGTACGTCATCAGCAACCTGTTCGGCCCGATCAAGTCGCTGGTTGCCTACGGCAACACCGATCTGCCGGAACGCCGGGATGAAAGCGGCAACGTTTACAAGGCCACTGCCGACGACTCGGCCTACGCCATCTTCCTTCTCGAAGACGGCACAGTCTGCCAGTTCAACAGCTCCTGGTGCACGCGCGTCCGCCGCGACGACCTGCTGACGATCCAGGTCGACGGCATCAAGGGCTCCGCCGTCGCCGGCTTGCGCGAGGTCTTCGTCCAACATGCGGCGGAGACGCCCAAGCCCGTGTGGAACCCCGATATCCCCCAGCCGATTAACTTCTACGACAACTGGCAGATCGTTCCCAACAACATCGAGTATGACAATGCCTTCAAGATCCAATGGGAGCTGTTCCTGCGCCATGTCGCGCTGGATGAGCCGTTCCGCTGGACGCTGATGGAAGGCGCCAAGGGCGTGCAACTGGCTGAGCTGGGCATGCAAAGCTGGAAGGAGCGCAAGTGGGTCGATGTGCCGCCGCTCGGCTAACCGAAATTAGCCGCTGATGAACACAGGCAGACACCGATGCGCCTGAATCGCTACGGAGACACGAAGGGAGAAGCGTTCTTATCTTCGTGTCTCCGTGGTTCATTTAACTGATCAGTAATCCCTGGAAGTGCACCATGCCTCAAGCCACCCCACCATTTCTGCTTTACCTTCCGGCATGGGAGGCAATGCGCAGCGATGTGGCATCGGGTAATCTGCCTGATGAGGTACAGGAAATGATCCATCACCATGCCGCACAGGCAGCCGAGGCGCCGGTCAAAACGCTGATGGATCGCCCCCAGGGCCCCTTGCGTCCGACCGATGATCCTCATGCTTACGCCAGCATGGCGACTTATTTCTGGCCCAACCCGGACACACCCGACGGGTTACCCTGGGTTGCCCGCGATGGAGAGTTCAGTCCCGTGTTGGATCAGTACGATCGCCCTCTGTGGGATTACACAGCCGATACCATCAAGATGCTGGGCGAAGCCGCTTATCTCCTGAATCGCCAGGATCTGGCCGATCGCGTGGCTGCGCACTTGAGTGCCTGGATGATCGATCCGGCAACACGCATGCGGCCGGACCTACTTCATGCCCAGTTCATCCCCGGACGATGCACCGGTCGATGGGTCGGGGTCATCGACTTTTCAACGCGCATGCCTGCCATGCTGGATGCAGTTCGGCTGGTGTGGGATCGTATTGCCGAGGATGTGCAAGCCGGTGTACGGCAATGGTGCAGCGATTTTCTGGATTGGCTGGTCGAAGGCCCCTATGCACCCGATCTGGTCAAAGCGCCTAATAATCATGCCACCTATTATGATCGCCTGGTGGTTTACCTGGCATTGTGGCTTGGCCGGCAAGAGGTCGCGCAAACTCGGCTGGCACGATTTGTCTCAGATCGCCTGATGACACAGGTGAGTGATAATGGCGAGCAGCCACGTGAGCTGGTCCGTACACTGAGTTGGAACTATACGGTCATGAATGCGATCGGCTTGCTCCACGTGGCGCAACTGGCCAAGGCTACGGGTAACTCTCCCCTACAGGTCGGCGCACCGGGACATGACCGCATTCGGTCAGCCGTCGATTTCCTGGTGCCCTACCTTCTGGGGAAAAAAGAATGGACATGGCAGCAGATCAAACCGATTCCATCCCTGCGCGCCTGGCCTGTGGTGGCAGTTGCGGAACGAGATCTGGGATATAACGGGTTGTGGTTCCGGTGGTGTGCGCACGTTGGCGTGGAAGCCAAACCTTGGACACAAGCCTGGCTGGCTTTCTCACTGGATGCACATCCCCTGCGAAAATAGCCTTGCGACGCACCTTGGCTAGCCAACAACGTGCGTATTACATAGATTCGAGCTTCTACCATGACGACTCCACTTAAAGACTTGTCTCGCTGTGCGATTCATACGCTGACCAACAAACCCTGGTCGCTTCGGGAATGTATCGACGGGTATACAGCCGCCGGGATTCGCGGCATCAGCGTCTGGCGTAATGTGATCGAGCCCACTGGACCTGAGGAAGCTGGGCGCATGCTTCGCGACGCCGGCATGTTCGTCCCGGCGCTGGTACGCGGCGGGTTCTTCGTCTCATCCGACCCCGCCAAACGCCAGGCCGCCATCGATGAAAACAAGGTCTGCATTGACGAAGCCGTCGCCATTGGCGCAGAGATGGTCGTCCTCGTCGTCGGCGCCGAACCGGGCGTGCCGCTGCCGGAGGCGCGCAAACAGGTCGCCGACGGCATCGCCGCCTGCCTCGATCATGCCCAGGCCAACAACATCAAGCTCGCCATCGAGCCGCTGCATCCGATGTACGCAGCCGATCGCTCGTGCGTCAACCGCATGCACGAAGCCCGCGAAATCTGCCAGAAACTCCAGCATCCACTGGTCGGCATCGCGGTTGATGTCTACCACGTCTGGTGGGATCCGGACCTACAGCGCGAGATCGAACTGGCGGGCGAGCAGAAGACGCTCTTTGCGTTTCACGTGTGCGACTGGCGCGTACAGACGCGCGACATGCTCAACGACCGTGGTCTGATGGGCGACGGCTGCATCGATATCCGCACCATCCGTAGCTGGGTCGAACAAGCCGGTTTCACCGGCGCAATCGAGGTCGAAGTCTTCAACGAGGAATACTGGGCGATGGATCAGAGCGCCTACGTCGATCGCATCAGGGAGGCGTACCTGGCCCATGTGTAAACAATCCGCGGATGAACGTGGATAAACGCGGATGGCATTATCGCATTTTGCCAAGAATGCCCTGCTCGACATCGCTACCGGCTGCTTCTGGGAGGCCTTCGGCGATCCCATGAATCAGATTGCGCGTCTCCGTGTCCAGCGGATAAGCATGAATGAAGTAATGGTGCCATTCCCCCGCCATCATGACCAACTTTACTTCCAGCGCGCCCGATGGAAATGCCGTGGGGCGTGTCGCAGCGACAAAAGCGATGCTGTCGGCAGGAGGATTAGATTGCAGCAACGCGACTGCCTCGGAGTGATAACGCTCGGACTTGTTGAAGAATCCATCGTCCTGTAGTGCCTGGACAATCATCCGCATCGCATCGGCTGGGATTTGCCGCGCACTGCCAACGGGCGATCCATCCGGATAATGCGCGATCGGCTCAAAGCGCATCTGGGGAACATAAAGCATCACATGGAAATTGCGTACATCCCTCGTGTCATTCTCCGAAACACGATACGAAAAAGTGATATGCGCCCGGTCAATATGCGCCAGAACAAACGCTGCTCGCTCATCCGCCGGCAACGCCGCCGTTTCCGTTTCGCAGCCAGCACCCGCGAATCCCACCACACCCAACAACATGGCTTGCGCCAGTGACATCATCATGAGCGCTTAGATGTTCATGGAAGCGCTATAGTTCCATCATCTGCGTTCATCCGCGTTTATCTGCGGTTTTTTCGCCGCAACAGCAGCCCCGCTCCGCCGAACAGCAGCATTGCCGCTCCCGGTTCGGGAACGATCATGAAAACCGATCCGCTGAGATCGACGATGTAGAGATTGCCATCAGCATCTTCACCAAACGACGCGACCGTGTCGATGGTGCCGATGTCGGGGGTGAAGGTGCTGGTCCAGTTGATGAAGTCGGTGTAATTCGTGCCGTTAAAGTCTTCGGGGGTCGAGCCGTCGAATACCAGTGACCAGATCTGGGCGGCCCCAAAATCCCCGAAGAAATACTGTCCCTGTAGTTCGGGGATCGGGCCCCGATAAACGTATCCACCGGTGATGGCATTACCCGGGTTGCGCGGGTAGTCGTAAATGGGATCGATCGCTCCGGGAGGTCGATCGCCTCCCACACCACCGGTGGGTGTTGCAATAGTGCCTTCGCGCAGGCGCCAGCCATAATTTTCGCCGCCGTCGCTGTCCGCCGGCTGAAAGTTCAGCTCCTCACGATTGTTCTGTCCGACATCACCAATCCACAGATCCCCCGTCTGTCGATCGAAGCTCGCCCGCCACGGATTGCGCAACCCATACGCCCACACCTCCGGCGCACCGCCGGATGTCGCAAACGGATTGCTGTCGGGAATGGCGTAATTGCGGGCGTCATCGTCTGTAAAGTCATCGCCGTTGACATCGATGCGCAGCATCTTTCCCAGCAGCGATGAGGTGTTCTGAGCATTGTTCCCGGAATCATTAGATCCGCCTCCGTCGCCGCTGGAGATATAGAGGTATCCATCGGGGCCGAACCCGATCCATCCGCCGTTGTGATTCGTGAATGGCTGCTCGTAGCTGAGAATCTGGGTAAACTCTGTTGGATTGGCCTGATTCTCGGTCAGCCGCTGATATTCCCGAATGACCGTCGCCCCGTCGCCAGCTCGCGTAAAATTGATGTAGAACCGGCCATTGCTGGCGTAATCCGGATGAAACGCCAGCCCAAGCAGACCGCGTTCGCCCCCGGAGACGATGGTCGAGCTGTCCAGCGACAGAAATGGTGTCGGATTGACCACTCCGGTCGTGCGATTGAGGATCTTGATCGCTCCGCTCTGCTCCACGATGAACAGCCGCTCTGAATCGCTTGGAGGCGCTGTCACATAAAGCGGACTGTCCAGCCCGCTGGCTACCCGCACCGTCCCGATTTGCGCCTCCACCCCCGGCGTCACAGCGGCCACAACAACGCCTGATACAACCCAGCTGCGCATTCGCAATCTCCTGACAGCGATGGGGTCATCTTCCTCCGATGGCTTGAATGCGCCAATGGTCAAAATGACTTTTCTGCGCAACGTCCGAATCAGGTTTGGCTTGATATTCGCAAGCAGCTTCCGTACCTTAACAGATAGGAATCACGCCGGATGACCGGTATCGGCACCGCTCGTGTTTCTGGTATGTTTGGGGCGGGTCGGAGGAAATTGATTCCCCACCGGAAAACAAGGTGATACGGTGAGGTGTGACTCATCGCGATGCGGCTCGTTTTTATTCATTCTTTTATCAGCCGCTCGGGATATGTGCTGCGGAATCAGGTCACCCGTTTCGTGGACACAGTAAGCACCCAAGGGTGAGCGACAATCCAATGGCGCAAAAACTGCTTCACTA
>CAZSJB010000162.1:0-7072 GCA_964606625.1 uncultured Tepidisphaeraceae bacterium
GGAACTGGGAGCAACCTATGCCATAGACGCTTCGCAGGAAGGCTGGGAAGAACAAGTGAAAGCCGCAATCGGGGGACGGGCGGTCGACCTGGCGATCGACAATATTGGGGGTAAGTTTTTTGCTCCCCTGATTGATACTCTGGGGGGCAATGCGCGTGTCAGCGTCGTTGGGCAACTGGCGGGACCGGTTCCTCTATTCAATACAGCCAGCCTGTTTTTCCGACGGATTCGGATTGGCGGGGTATCAGTGGGCGCCTACACGCCGGCGGAATCACAGGCTGCGTGGGGCGAGGTCCAGCGGCTGCTGGAGAAATCCAACCAGCAGCCGCAGATTGACCGGATCTTTCCCTTTGACCAACTACCGCAGGCGTTTGCGCGCCTGGCGGAAGGGCCGATGGGGAAGGTGGTCCTGAAGGTGCAGTAAACCAGGCTCTGGCATACCCATCAGCCGGCAGATAGCAGCCGGCCCCCGCCGGTTTCAGCGCATCCGACCCTTCTGCTTTTCCAACTCGCGGGCGTGCTCGATGGAATAGCGTGCCCACGGCTGAGCTTCCAGACGCGGTTTTCCGATGGGCTTGCCGGTGGCTTCGCAGATGCCGTAGGTGCCATCTTGGATTTTGGCCAGGGCGTGGTTGATCTCGCGAAGCAGATTGCGATCCTTCTCGACCAGGCCGAGCGTGAACTCCTGTTCGTAGTTGTCCGTGCCCACATCCGCCATGTGAACCGGGAGGTTGGACAGGTTGGTTCCGCCGCCCGGGTTGAGGGCTTCGCGCTCCATGGAACTCATGTCGCCGACGAGTTCGCGGCGCTTTTCCAGGAGCAGCTCGCGGAAATGCTCCAGATCACGTTTGGTCAGACCGGCCGGGTTTTTCTTCGGTCGAGGCGAAGCGGTCGCCCGGGTCTTGACGGCTGCTGACGAGGCCGACGCCTTGGTTGTCTTTCGGCTGGCCGCAGTGCGGGTGGTTGTTTTCCCGGTCACTTTCTTGGAGGTTTTGACCGTTTTGGGCGCAGCCGATTTAGTGGCGGTCTTCTTGGCCGTTTTGGCTGATGCCGCGCTCACTTTACCCCGTTTTGAAGATGCTTTTTTGGCCACTCGCTTGAGTTCCTTTCGCGACTTGAAAGTGATGATCTGACGTTAATGACCTGAGGCAAAAGTCGAGCAATACTATGAATTTGCGGCAATTCTGTCAAGATAAAATCGTTGCCGACGCCCAGGGTAGAGTCGTTGCATTTTCTTGATAAAAGGGGCGAGTTAAATCAAGGAAATCCATGTTTTATGCTAACGATGCGCGTTTTCAGGTGTATATATTTTAACTGCGCGCATGCGTGGGAGGGTAGATCATTATGCAAGGGTCGACTCATGAACTCGTCGCAGCCAACAGGATGGATCCGGGGAGCCAATGGGAACGCTGGTTGCGCGCGTTGTGGGACAACTGTGCTAAACGAACCCAAAACGAACCCAATCGAACCCACCACAAGTCGGCTGAGAACTGCATTTCTGATTTGCCAGAGGGGTTGGGTGTGATCAAACCCATTTTAAAAAGTTTCAAAACGAACCCATTGTCGATGTTGCGCGCCATAGCGATGCGTGAACCGGCTGGCAGCCGAGCAGGGCAGATGAGGATGGGCGCATGGGAGAGGCGCAACATGGCATGGCGACAAGTTGTGGCGGGGAGTCTCCTGGTAGGCATGGCCGCAGTGGCTGCCCATGCGGGGGATTTGCCGGAGCTGAAGGTGACGGATGTGGGGGGCGTCTTGCTGCCGGCTGGCGAGGCAGGCGCATCCAGCCTCAGCGGGTTGAGTTTTGTGGGGGGCGAGGAGTGGGTAGCGGTATCGGATAACAGCGGCAAGCTGTTCCGGCTGGCCATTTGGATCGATCCGGTGACCGGCGCCATCACAGGAGCGGAGGTCATCAATGGGCTGTCCCTGGACAATGCGACGGATCTGGAGGGGGTTGCGTACGACCCGGTGACTAAGTCCGTCTGGGTCAGCGATGAAACCGGTCCGGCGGTCCGAAGGCATGACCTGACAACCGGTGCCGCCCTGCAGCAGTTGACTCTGCCGGCGATTTACTCGACAGCGCGTGCGAACTACAGCCTCGAATCGCTGACGCGCGATCCTATCACCGGATCCCTCTGGACAGCGAATGAAGAAGCATTACCGGGTGACGGCCAGCTTTCGACAACGGCAGCCGGATCCGTCGTTCGCCTCCAGCGATTTGATGCGGAGGGCGCCCCAGCCGGGCAGTGGGCGTATGTCACCGAACCGATCCGGGCAACCGGCCTGGGACAGGAGCGAAGCGGCGTGGTAGATCTGGCGGCTTTGCCAGATGGCCGGCTGCTGGTGCTGGAACGAGAACTGGCCGCCGCGCTGCCGCCTTTTGTGAATCGGCTTTACCTGGTCGATTTTGAGGGGGCGGATGATGTGTCATCCCTGGATGGCCTGGACGGACAGGACTACACCCCCGTGTCCAAAACGCTTTTGTGGGAGGGGATGTTTCTGCTTCAGAATTTTGAAGGTTTGGGGTTGGGGCCGCAGTTGGAAGATGGCAGCTTCAGCCTGATTCTCATTTCCGACGATGGAGGGGACTTCAATGTGCAGCAGGTGTATGCACTGCGCATCAGCGGCGTGTTGCCTGAACCTGCTGGCCTGCTGCCGGGGATGGGGGTAATGGGGTGGGCTCTGAAACGTCGGCGCATGAAATAAGCGGCACCCCATTCGATGCCGCTTATCTACATGGCCGATTCAATCCATTGTCGTGTTATTGGCCGACGGTCGATCCACCGGCATTGGGCGATTGGCTGCGGTCACTGCTGCCAGGGGAGGTTCCCTGGTCGCTGCGATCCTGGGTGCCAGTGCCGAAGCCCTGACCGCTTTGGCCTGTTTGGCCCGGCTGGCTTCTCTGGCCCGGTTGGCTGGAATCACGCTGTTGCCAGCCCTGATCCTGCTGATCGCGTTGCAGGCCGTCTTGTTGCTGCAGGCCGTTTCGCTGGCCCGGCTGCATGGAGTCACGCTGTTGGAGTCCTCGATCCTGGTCATCCTGGAGCGTTGCCCCGGCAGGTACAGCCTGGCCCTGGGTCGCGATGTTCTGGGCGATGTCGGTTGCCTGTTGCAGATGCTGTTCGAGGATGGGCAGTTGCTGACGAGCCAGTGTCTGAAGTTCCTGATCGTCAGCCGTGGTGGCGACATGCTGGGCTGCCAGGATGTCTTGCACATGCTTGCCCGCCTGATGGAACATATAGGCGGCTTCAAACTGCTCACCTTGTTTTTCCTGTAGTTTGTCGAAGATGGCCTGGTGATGCTCAGCCAGCTCATCTTCGGCGATATCGACATTCTTCTGCTCGGCGGTCTGTTTCACCTGCTCCAGGGCTTCGTGGTGATGCTGGACCATCTGCCGGGCAAATTGTTGAACCTGTGGATCCTGGGCTCGTTCCTGGGCGAGTTCACCGAGCTTGACCTCAAGCTGATTGGCACTGGCCATCTCCTTGAGGACGTCTTCGGCCTTCATCTTCTGGCCGTGTTGTGATTGCATGCCGGTCATATCCCGGCTCTGCCGGTTTTGCTGTGACTGCTGGCGATCACCAGCCTGTTGAGCAGCATCATCTCCGGTATGGATTTGCACTTCGCCGGGAATGCGACCGTTGTCCTGTTCGAGTTCGAGAGTGGAGTCCTGGGCTGCGACGAACGTCGCGCCGCCCAATGCGAGTGAGCCACTGATAAGAATGCGGGTCATCATGGTACATGTCCTTTCGGTCGGGAAGAAAGTCAATTTAGGGCAGGTTGCCGAGGTGCGCGAGACGGACGCGCGAAAGCCAGAGCGTAGGTGACTGAATGGTTGATCCGGTAATTCCTCCTTTCTGTCGTGCCGGGCAATGCCGGTATGACGCGCTATAGGGCCAATGAGCAGAGTCAACTTTTGTGCGCGTAGACGGTGAAGCCAATAGCGGCTAACCGCCCAGAGGTGTGGTGGGGCTGCAACCTCCATGCCGAAGAGGGGAATCGAGAGCAGGGCTTTCCGAGGAGCAAGCGATTTATGCGATGGTGTTCGTCAATTGCTGACGTGTCGCGCAGCGCCAAACTCGGCTGCGGGGGAGTCCGCATGAATGACCGGCAGGCCATTTGCGGCGCGCTCAAGCAATGGATCAATTCCATAGACACCACCGGTCTCATCGACGGGCAGATGCGGGCGGCTTTGGGTGGGGATATCGTCACAGTACCACCAGTTGCCGGAGAAGGTGAAGGTTTGCGGTGCGGTAGCAGGGCCGATGTTGAGGTGAATACGGACATCGGCTGCTCGATAGACAATCAGGTTTCGCTCGATGCGCACATTGCGACAGGGTATGAAGCCGTCGGTTCTCGTCTCCTGGAGGATGCGGAGGATCCACTTGCGGGGATGGTAAATGGTGTTGTGGGTGAAAGTCGCGCCGTCTACACCGACGAATGCGACGGCTGCGGTGCTGCCGGTAAAGCGGCAGTTGTCGATGGTGATGGACCTGGCCTCATATTTCGCGTCGGGCGGGCGGAAATAGGCCATTCCGGTCGATCCTCCGCAGTTGATCGCTCGCTGACCGGCGTCGACAAAGTCACATCCGGTGATGCGGATGTTGGCCGATCCGCCCTTGGTCTGAATACCGGTGGACTGGCTGAACCCTTCCTTACCGCGAAGGGTGCATTGCTCGATGACGCCCTCATGGCACCCGACCAGGTCGATCCCGCTGCCACCCCAGCCTTCGATCGCACAGCCGGCGACCCGAAAGCCCGTCAATCCCGACAGCTTGATCCCGTCAATATTGCCCTGCGGGCCGACATCCTCGACATACAGCCCCTCCAGCACGATCCCGCGCGCCGAGGCGTCCATCCTGCCGCCGTCGTCACAGTTGAACCCGTTGCCAGTCTGCCCGCGCGCATGCAGGTTGCGAAGCGTGACATACGAGCATCCGGCAAGCTGGATTGCCGTGCCGCCTCCTTCAAAGACGGGTGGATCGGCTGGGTCGGCCGCTTCAATTACGATGGGCTGCTGCGAGGTGCCCGAGCGATCAAGATAGATTCCGCCGCGATAGGTGCCTGGTGCGATACGAATGGTTGTGCCTGGCTGGATGGATTGCAGAGCATAGCGCAGGGTCGCGTCATCTGCCACGGTGATCTCGCCGGCCTCAGCAGAATACACCAGTAGACCGATCACAACAGCCATGAACAGGATGATGGGGGCGCTACTCCGCATCGATCACACTTTTTCAAAGATGATCCAGACTACCCATGGATACAACCCGTCCGATTCCGAGCCGATCCGCTCATCAAACCGGCGACCGCCCAGAGTACCATGGCCGTCATCGACGCTGACATTATGGCGGATAGCGTCCGCATTACCCCATTCCTCGAGCTGAAGAATGTGTACGCCGTCAAACAGCTCCGCAAGGCCAGCTTTGAGGAAGCGGTAGTAGTCTTCGAAGTGGGGTGGCCCGTGGCGCGGGTTGAACGTGCAGGTCGTGTGCAAGCCGATCCCACCCGGGCGAAGAACCCGCACGATCTCGGCTGCCGCCAGCCAGGGCTTGGGAATGTGCTCCAGCACCTGGTGGGAGTAAACCAGGTCAAACGAGGCATCCGCCATGGGCAGATGCTGGCAGTCGACCTGGGGATAGGTAGCCCGAAGGATCTCGATTTCCGGCCAGCGGGCGAGGACCATGCGATCCAGCGATTCGTTGACATCGATGCTCAGCGCCTTGCGCGGCTGATGGGGCGACGACTCGATCCATCGCTGGATCGACCGCAGCATCTGAGTCTGCGGTGTCCAGCGGCCGTTGTCTGTGTGAGCAGTTGCGTCCATGCAGTTGTTCTATTTGAAGCAAAGCATTGCCGCGGTCCATCCCGTGGTCGAAAGGGCAAATATAACCCATCACTCCACTGCATGCGCGGGCGGGGGAATGTCATCATGGATGGTCTGCTGGCGCGATTGCTGGCCGTCGTAGCTGAAGAGCATCATCTCGTCATCAATGCGTGCCTGGAGATGCACGGGACGTCCCCAGATCTTATAGATGTTCTGCAGTGTCTCGACAGCGTACTTGATTTCGAGATCCAAGCCGTTGTGCTTATGGGCGAGGAACAGCTCCCCGGCGTTACGATAGTTGCCGTCGACAACGTAGATGAACGGCTGGCCCATGTTGGTCAGCTGGTAGAGCATCGTCTGCTTGATCCGTTGGGGATCGCGGCTGAGGATGCGCAACTGGCCGGTGTGCGGATCGCGGCCGTACTGGTAGAGCTTGTGTTTCTCGATGAATTCCGGGGTCATGAACTCATCAATGAAGTTGACGTCGTTGTAGATTTGCCGCACCTCAAAGATCTTTTCGCGGCCCAAGCCGAGGCCTTTGTCCCACTTGAGCTTGGCTCCGAGGGTGTCGGCTTCTTCGTAGTCCTTGCCGAACTTGCCCTTGTTCCAGCGATCCTCGATATCACGGAACAGCTCCAGTCCGATCTTGTAAGGATTGAAGTTGCCCGGTGGCATGTGAACCGTGCCGCTGTGGTGATCGGCGTAGTCGATGATCTCCTTGGCTTCGACGAAGTGGCGGGTCATCAGCGTGCTGTGCCAGTAGCTGGCCCAGCCTTCGTTCATTACTTTGGTCATGGCCTGGGGGGCGAAGTAATAGCTTTCCTCGCGGACGATCGAAAGGCAGTCGACCTGCCAGTCTTCGAGGCGGGCATGTTCGAGCAGGTACAGAAGGACATCCCGCGTGGGACGGGCAGGGGTAACACGATGGCGTTTTTGCCGTTCATCCTGCAAACGCTTCTGCTCGGCTTGCAGGGCTTCGGGCGGATTGATCCACCGATCCATGTAGTCCTTGGCTTTGAACTTGCCGGGAAGGTGGTCGGTGGGCTCGTGCTGATCTTCAGGAGGCTTCTCCAGCGGGCCGCGGTTGAGAAACATGCTGTGAGCATCGATCAGGTGTTCGATGCTCAGGCAGATATCCATCCACTTTTCCACCGTGTCGTAGCCATGTTTCTCGATGTGCCGGCGGACACGCGTGGCGTGGTTGGCCATCTCATCCATCATCTTGCGGTTGGTCTGGCTGAACCACAG
>CAZSJB010000163.1:0-7071 GCA_964606625.1 uncultured Tepidisphaeraceae bacterium
AGAACGATGATCCCACGCGCTCGGTTACCCCAAATCCGAAGAACAGGAATGCGGCTGGAATCACGATCATCCCGCCCAGCACCACCTCGCAGAACTCATTGCCTGCACAGCTTGTCAGCGAACTGAGTGCTACATCGTCATCCCGGCGGAGGTAGCTGCTGTAGGTGATGATCACACCCAGTCCTACGGAGAGGGTGAAAAAGACCTGGCCGGTTGCGTCCAGCCACATCTGGCCATTCGTCAGCAGTTCCAAGAAGCTCGCCTGTTCCGTGCGCATGTTCCACATGAACCCCAGCCCGGCGTCGATATTCGGCAGGGTGAGTACACGGATCAGCACCAGAATGCCGCAAAGCACCAGGGCGGGCATGGCCAGCAGGCAGAACTTCTCAATCCCCTTGCTCAGCCCCCGGTAAATCAGCACGAAGTTTATCGCAAAACACAGTGCCAGGAACGGCAGGGCGGAAAACTTGCTGAGATTAAAGGCGGTACCATCTTCGCCGGCACCTACGAATCGATCCAGCAGGTCGCCATAGACCGCCTCATTCAGCAGACCATTGGTGGCAGTGGCGCGTGCCTCTTCACCAATGCTCGCCATCGTGCCGCTGAGATAAAACCAAGCATATCCCAGGCACCACGCCTGGATCAGGACGTAAAACATGAAAATGCCAACCGGGACAAGCAGGCCCAAAACCCCCACATATGGCGCAGCCCGGTTCTTCCACAGCATCCGGTAGATGCCGGGCATGGAATTGTATCCATGAGATCCGCCATAACGGCCCATGGCCCATTCCGCCCAAGCCAGCGGTAATCCCAGCAGTAGCAGGGCGATGAAATAGGGGATCATGAAGACCCCGCCCTCATACTGGGCAGCCAAACCGGGAAAACGCAGGAAATTTCCCAATCCTACAGCACTTCCGGTGACGGCCAGGATCACGCCAATTCGCGTGCCCCAAAATTCTCGTGGTCGCGACTGTTCTGCCATACCCTTCTCTACCGACTGTTGTCAGGACGTGCGATCTGTCGCGAATAACCTTAGCAGGGAGGCGTCAAAAGGCAATGAACTACCAAGACTTGCGCCAATTTTCCGCATCGGCATGGCCGTTGCATATTGCCTTGGCCGTAGGCTATTAAGCAACCCTTCCAAGGAGATTCCCATGCCATCCCAAGAAAACGTCCAGCGAGAACTGCAAAATATCGTCGAGGCTGGATTGCACCAGCCCAAGAAGCGCCCGCGCGGCCGGACCAATATTCCCCATCCGGGTGATCCGCACGTCCCCTCACCCACCAAGCCCATGATCGAACAGGTGGAGCGCACAGAAGCCAATCGCCCGGTGTCCGCTGGCAATGCGCGCCATCGAGGCGATCGTCGTGATACCAGCCCTACCTACACCGGCAATGAAAAGCACTCAGCGCGCGGCAGCAATCCTCGCAAGGATGTCAAAACCCGCAAGCGCTGATCTACTCAATACCTGCATCCGCGATCAGCTTCAGGCGCGTTTGGGCTCGCTCCACGTAGCGGATGTACTCGCTACGGTCTTCCAGATGCGGGTCAAAGGTGCCGCCGGCAAATACTTGATCAACTCGCTTGACCAGTTCCGCCCGCTGCTGGGGCGTCAGGTCGCGAATCTGTTCGCGGTCTACGCCAACCTGACGCAATACGCCCCAGTCCGTGAAGTACCGGAGCATGATCAGATGAGACTGTTCAATAACCTGACGGTAGAGCCTAGCAGCTTCCCGAAGTGCTGATTGCCGTTCAGGTGAATCCGGCGATGCCATCAGCCCCTGGAGGTAGGCTCTGTCGGCTGACGCGAGCGTGAATAGCACGCGCACGTCGGCAATGTGCGATTCGTAGGTCGGGGCATTGATAGCGTACTCAGTGTTGGCCAGGTGCCGCTCATATTCCTGGATGGCTGCTTCACCAATCTGGCGTACCCGGCTGTAGCTGTAGAGCATTTCTTCCAGGCGATCATCACTGATCGGCTGGGTGGAAGGGGGGAGATTGGCGGTAAGAACATCGAACTGGGCAACTGGTTCGACGATCAGATCGCCGAAGGGGCGTTGGGTCTGCTGTTCCTGCTCGGAGTAAGGACGCACCCCCATCATGGTGGCTTCGAAGCGGCGGGCGCGCTCGAACTCTTCTTCAGCCCAGAACTTCAATGCAAGGGCAGGCCGGCTGTCGATCACAGTCGGGCTGAGCTGGGCGTGTTGTGGTCCGGCAACCTCCTGTAGCACCTGGGCGCGCTTGTGGTAGTTGTAGGCGAAGGCAAACGGACTGATGCCATAACGGAACGGCTGGAATGCCTCGAGATATTGCAGGTCAGCCCCAGTGTTCCAGGGCTGGTCGGGTTCGAGCGTTTCCGGCCGTTGCAGAGTTCCGCTCAGGTATTGGGGAAGAATGTTCCCCTCCGGATCGAGTCGCGGTTGAAGCCGCGTCATGCGGATCGTTTCAACCCGAGGACGGCTACCCGATTCTTCACGCCACTGGCTTTCTGTGCGAATGCGTTCGCGGTAGTAGTCTTTCTCAGCACTGTTGCCGAGCTTGTCAAAATAGACTTGGGCGATCGCGGTGATGATATTGATGTTGTGGGGACGCTCCGCGTCGGTGCGATAGGCGTAATCGAGGGCGTCGAGGATGGTGATGTACTTGTTGGCCAGGCTGGCCATCTGCACCGAGATGTTGTAGGCCTTGTT
This sequence comes from uncultured Tepidisphaeraceae bacterium, assembly GCA_964606625.1. Taxonomy (GTDB): domain Bacteria; phylum Planctomycetota; class Phycisphaerae; order Tepidisphaerales; family Tepidisphaeraceae; genus CALEKX01. The sequence continues at coordinate 2,692 of CAZSJB010000163.1, forward strand.
CCAGATCTGAAAGATGTGAACCGAGTCGAACTCCGGCTGGAGCATTCGGATCCACTCGACCTGGGTGTCGAATCCTTCGAGATTTTTCTGCTGTTTCTGGGATTCACTCTGTTGCCAGAGGATCATCACCAGAGGTCCGCGCAGCCCACCCAGCAGCAACGCCAGCGCGAAGGTGTCCATGCTCGACAGGTTGCCGCCGGCTGCCGTGCTGAGCGGCTGGCGGCCGTTGTTGGTCAGGACGGCGTATCTCTGGCGATCCGAGATCCAGCGCGCCGCTGCCGTAAACAGCAGTGACACCACGAGCAAAAACGTAATGGCGACACGTCCGCGGTTCATGGCGCAACCTCTTTATTCCTCAGGATAACATATGCCAGCACCATCAGCGGCACGCCGAATCCAAAGGCCACACCTGCCGCTGACCCGAGGCGCCCAGCCGGAATGCTGATCCCGCGCTCCAGATCCTCGGTTGCCGCAAACCGGCTGATATCCGGCAGCACCGATCCCACCATCCGTACCGCTTCGGTCATGGCATTCACTGACGTGCTGACGACCCTCGCCTGGGGGGCGCCGGTGGGGAACATCTCTTGGGCAACCTGGCGACCCAGCTCATTGCCGACATCACCGATCTGCTGGACACCCCAGTGACCCAGCAGAATCACCACAGACAGGATGATCGCAATCGGCCAGCTCAGCCAGATGCTGCAGAAAATCGCCACCGTCACCACCAGCACCGACATCAGCCATAGAATCAGCAGGCTCTTGAACAGATTCCAGCCGAACAGGTCATTGCCTGTTACCATACGGACGCTGTTATCCAGCAGGCCCACCCAGTGGCCTTGAGTGGTGTTGCGGATTTGAAGATCAAAGTTCCCCCCAGCCATCAGTTCCGCGGGAACCTCGAAAAACGCGTTGCGATTCGATTCGACATGCACCACCGTCGGCTCAGACACCTCGCCGGTTTCATGATTGACGACCCGCATTTCCAGCCGCGTGAAGTCGTCGTCTTCCGCGTCCGCTTCTGCGCCGCTGCGCTCCACCCCGACGCGCATCTCAAACGGGACGCGTCCCTCACGCGTCAATTCCGGCGTTGCATTACGGAAGCGATAGATGGCTACGGATGTAGATTCAGGACCACCTGGAAGCTGCTGTCCGAAGGTGCCCTCCCGGCCACGGAACAGCATCAGCGGAGCCCCCGGCATGGACAAACTTGGCAGGAGCGTGCGCGATTGCTGGGACTGCGCGCCAACCACCAGAAGCTTTACCGGTGAATCTTCGGGGTTCTGTGGCGGGACCACACCGTAGTGCGTACCGGGAGTCAGGCCGGTGATGGAAACAATAAAGCCATCCATCGAGGCGATGCGCGCGGAAATTTCAGGATTGATCGGGACGGTGATTTCTCCGCCACCGCGCGGCAGGGCAATGCCCCGCGCATCGCCGATCTGGCTGGATGGAATGGCTGTGTAGCCCATGGTATCCAGGATCGAAATCGACACACGCGGCACAGGAGCAAGCATGGGAGCCGGCCGCTGAGCATCCGTGGGGGTGTCGACCGATTGAACCCCCAGGTCCTGGAGCAGATCCGTCTGTGGTGCTTCGCCTTCCTGCTCATATGTCAGGTTGGCGACAATGACAATGAAGGTTCCCTCTTCCAGGGATTGCTGGCCGGGCGCGATGTACGCTTCAAGGGGATGCTCAAAGGGGATATAGATGCTGCCTTCGCGATCCCCGGCAAACCAGTGCATTTCACCTTCGGGTGGGCGGGCGTAGACCTGCACCGACTCACCCCATTGATAGGTCTTGGCGGTCAGCAGCCCATACTTCGCGTAATGCTCGAGCGTGGAGCGCGAAGCCAACGTGATATTGTCTGAGTCGAGGCTGGTCTGGATAGCCTGTTGTAGCGTCCAGGCTCGGACACCCAGGTATGCCCAGGTAAAAATGCCCATGATCAGTAAAATGGCAGCCGAGACGCGGGTGAATCCCAGCACCTTGCCGAAGATGATTTCCAGGCGAGTTGTCGGCTTGGTGACGACCGTGAAGATGACGCGATTTTCGATCTCCTTGGGCAGATTGGTGGCGGCCAGGATGATCGACACGACCGCCACAAGCATGCCTGAAGCAAACAGGCTGAACTTGGCAGTCTGGCGGATAGCGTCCTGCTCATCGAACGGACGCGTCAACTGAGAAACGATAATGACGCCCAGGATGGCCAGTGGAGTGATCCACAGCACCCGGCGCCGGATGGATTCATCAAAGCACACGCCCGAGATCGCCCAGGCACGCTTGAAACTGAATCGCGCCAAGTCGCGAATCCCAACCACGAACAGCCCAATCACCACGATCAACGCGCCGATAATCAGGGCGATGTTGTTGGTAATGAAGTCCATATGATTTTCCTGTGACACGCGCGCCCCGCCTGCGCTAGCGGCAGAAGCGTCTGGGCACGGGCGCGATCATCCGTGCGACATGGACTACGGCTTCTGCTTAGATGGCTGGGGATCTTCGGCGCTGGCGCCGGCGTAAGCGACGTTGCCCGCACCGATATCCTGGCCGGTATTCTGTCTCACAACGCGGACAAACAGATCTTCTAGCGTCGTGGTGGGATGTGTGATCTGCGTCTGCTTTGCTCCCAGCCGATCGACGAACTGTCGCACTTCTTCAAGCTGCTGTTCTGTCAGACCGGTTGCCTGGATCTGCGCCACGTCGCGTACCTGTAGCAGTTCATTGACCTGCCCCAGCGTCTGCATTTTGCCACGGAACAGAATGGTGATGCGGTCGCACACGTCCTGTACATCCGCCAGCAGGTGGCTGCACAGCAGGACGGTCTTGCCATGTTGCTTGAGTGACAGAATCAGATCCTTCATCTCGCGCGTGCCGATCGGATCGAGGCCGGTTGTCGGCTCGTCGAGCAGCACGAGTTCCGGATTGTTGATCAATGCCTGCGCCAAGCCGATGCGGCGAGCCATTCCCTTGGAATACTCGCGGAGCTTGCGCTTGCGCGCCTTGGCATCCAAGCCAACGATGTCCAGCAACTCAGGCACACGGCGGCGCAGTGTCCGCCGGTCGATCTTGAACAGCTTGCCGTAGTAATACAGGGTCTCTTCGCCGTTGAGGAAGCGATAAAGATACGATTCCTCGGGAAGGAACCCGATGCGCTCTTTCACTTCACCATCGTCGGGACTGCGCCCAAGGACGCGAATGCTGCCACGCGTGGGGAAAATGAGGTTGAGCAGCAGTTTGATGGTCGTGCTCTTGCCCGAACCATTGGGGCCAAGCAGGCCAAATACCTCACCACGGTGAATGGTGAGCGTGAGATCATCCAAGGCGCGAACTTTGTCGCGGCCCCAGAAATCCCGGTAGACCTTCGTGAGATGCTCGGTTTGAACCGCTTCGCCGTTAGCTGTCATGGTCGCGCGGTGGTTGAGGGATGAAAGGGACTTTAGCGGTTACGGCCATCCGTGCGGCCGCCACGCGCCTTGGGCTTGCTGCGGGCCTGACGGCGACGCTTCTCGCTGGGCTTTTCGTAATAGGCTACGCGCTTGATGTCCTTGGTGAGGCCCTCTTTCTCACACATTTTCTTGAAGCGACGAAGCATCTGCTCGGCGGTCTCGTTGCCGCGCGACTTGACTTTAATCATGCTGCTGCAATCCTTTCACTCGTTTGCAACGAAGTATCAATCTATATGATCTGGCGATAAGCGGATGGTCGGGCAGACAACAACTGCCCCATCATCGGAAGGTCATAAGTCTACTCACCAAAAGTAATTGTTCAAGCCGGCGCGCACAACCGGGGAAGCGATTGCCAGACCATGACACCCCTTGCCCAACACACAATCGAAATTCGCGTCCGATACCCCGAGGTCGATTCCATGGGGTATTTGCATCACAGCCGATATCTGCAATATTTTGAAATGGGCCGCATTGAGTTGTTGCGGGCCAGCGGTCACACCTATGCGGAACTGGAGCAGGAGGGGATCTTCTTTGTCGTTGCCCAAGCCCAGATCAAGTACAAGGCCCCGGCCCGGTACGATGATGTGCTGACCCTGACGACCATGCTGGTTCGCCAGACGCATGTGCGGTTTGATCATCAATACGCACTGCGGCGCGACGGGTTGCTTTTGGCGGAAGGCGCTACGACCATCGCCTGCGTGGATCGCAACGGCCAACTGGTCGCCATTCCGGATCGACTTCGGGTGCCGGAAGGGACCTAGCCGACGCCGGGCAACCGGAATAAAATCATGGCTGTGCAGCGCTTGTAAATGGCTGGACCGATAGTATACTTTTCGGATTCTCTATCGTTTATTGATCGTTGACGGAGATAACAACGGATGGCAGTGAAGTTGCGACTAAAGCGATTCGGGCGGAAGAACCGCTCGTTTTTCCG
>CAZSJB010000164.1:0-7028 GCA_964606625.1 uncultured Tepidisphaeraceae bacterium
GCGATCAATGCGGCGATGGACAAGGCTGGCTTGTCGCCGCAATGGATTCAGGGCCGCCGCTACACCGATGAGCGAACCCTGGCCATCGCCGAGCATGTGCTGTGCAATCAGATCAACCGGTTTATCGTCAATTTCATCAATTCCCAGGGCTGCGAAGCCATGGGCCTGCACTCGCTGAGCAGTGTGGTGCTGTTTGCCGAGAAGACTTTCCTGGATGGTCCCGACGGCCGGAAAATCGACCTGGGACTGGTGGGCGAGGTGACGGGCGTGAACGCGCGGCTGTTGCAACTGCTGGTGGCAGCCGATGCGATTCCGGTGATCGCGACGATCGCCCGCGACCAGGCGGGCGGCAAGCTGAATGTCAATGCCGACACCGCCGCCGGCGCGGTGGCCGCCGCCATGAAGGCGGAGAAGCTCGTGGTCGTCTCCGATACCCACGGCATCCGCACCAACAAGGATGACCCCAATACCCGCGTCAGTCACCTGACCGTCAACCAGATCGACGCCATGGTCAAGGATGGCACGATCTCCACCGGCATGCTGCCCAAGGTAGAAGCCTGCCGCAAAGCTCTCGAAGGCGGCGTGACCAAGGCCCATATCATTGACGGCCGCATTCCTCACGCCCTGCTGCTGGAAATCTACACCGAAGCAGGCATCGGAACGGAGATTGTGTTGTAGTTCCTTGTTACCTGGACTCGGATGTCGGGGGGGGATGACGGGAGGTCATGATGAGAGGCAAGGGATTCGAGTCACACGAAGCTTACAAGTGGGCCCAGGAGATTGCGGACACGATCGAAAACAGCAGCCACTGTTGGCTGAACCGGGTCCACGGCTCGATGCCTCCATCCGTTTGTTGACCAAAGCATCTCGACAGCCAGGCAACAAGTGACAAATAACCTGTAACCAGTGACAAATCCCATGAAAAACTTCATTTCTATCGCCGATCACTCAACCGAAGAGCTTCGCAGGATGCTGGACGTTGCCGGGGAACTGAAACGCCAGTATCGGGAGACAGGGCGCAATGATCCGATCCTGGCGGGGAAGACCCTGGCGATGATCTTTGAAAAGCCGTCGCTGCGAACGCGGGTTTCATTCTCTGTTGCGATGACGCACCTGGGCGGGACGGCGCTCTACCTGCGGCAGGAGGAGGTGGGGCTGGGCACACGCGAGCCGGTCAAGGATGTCGCCCGGGTGCTGTCGGGGATGTGTGACGGAATCATGGCCCGTACCTTTGAGCATCAGAAGGTGGTGGATCTGGCTCGCCACGCCAGCGTGCCGGTGATCAACGGGTTAACCGATTATTCCCACCCCTGCCAGGCGATGGCGGATCTGATGACCATCGAGGAGCACTTTGGCGACCTGAAAGGCCGAACCGTGGCTTTTATCGGTGACGGCAACAATGTTGCCCGGTCGCTTTCGGTCGCCTGTGGCAAATTCGGCATGCGGTTCGTCCTGGCGACACCGCCCAGCTACGAGATTCCCGAAGCCGAGGTGGACCGGATCATGGCTCAGATTCCGGAGATGGATTTTGTCACCACCCAGGATCCGCGCGAAGCTGTCCGGCAAGCCGATGTGATTTACACCGATACTTGGGTCAGCATGGGCCAGGAGAACGAGAAGCAGCAACGGTTAAAGGATTTTGATGGCTTCCGCATTGATGAGGCGCTGCTGAAGGACGCGCCGACTCATGCGATTGTGCTGCATTGCCTCCCTGCGTATCGCGGGCTAGAAATCAGCGATGAGGTGATGGAAGGCAAGCGCTCACTGATCTTTCCCCAGGCTGAAAATCGGCTTCACGTGCAGAAAGGGCTGCTGGCGATCGTGATGGGGGGCATGTGAGGGCAATGGGGGAGGATGGATGCAGCCGGGTGGTGGTCCACACATGCCGTCCCCTGTCATCTTCCGAGCCAATCCATCGTCAGCAGGCCGCCTGAACCCCTGCCACGAATGACGCGAATGCTACAGCTACACGCGCAGTGATCTTATGGAACACCGCGCGGGCGAGGCGTTCGTGCCACTTTGGGACGCCTGATCAGGATCGCGCATAAAAAATGACGCATGAAGCGGAAAGGTCCGTTTCATGCGTCATTTGTCATGGACTACATCACTTCATGTATCAACCGTCTCAGGTTCGCGACTGGTTGATGATGAGCTGCGTCGCCTGCTCGGGGGGCAGGTTAAGAGCACCCCGGGCTTCAGCGGCAGCGGATCGAACATCCAGGTCTTCGGCAGTCTCTACGATCTGCTGGAGCTGTTCGATCTGATCTTCCGTGAGCTGGTTGCCGTGGAACTTGGCACTGGTGGCGAGGCTGTTGAAGAGGCTGACCGCCACCTCGGAGGCGGTTTGATCGGCAGCAGCCCGATCGAACAGACCCCGCTGGGCCTCGGCGCTGTTGATGCGTGCCAGGACTTTGCCGACCGCCATGATCAGTTCGGGCCGCGGATCGTTCAAGCCGGCAAGCAGTGTCGGCTGAGCCAGCGACACATCCATGGTCGTCTGGCCGCTGATGGCCAGGCGTTCCAGCAGGTCAGCCGCTCGAAGCGCCAGCTCGGTGGCGGCTTCCTGATCCAGTTGCAATCCTCCAGCCCGCTGACGGGCCTGATCGATGACCTCGGTCAGTTCCGAAGCCTCGGTGGCCTGGGTGACGCTCAGCAGCGGATTGGCCAGCGTCTGGGCGGAGTAGGGGGTAGCCGCCGAGCGGGTGATGATCACTTTGGCGGAAGCTTCCAGGCGCGGATCGCCATTGCTGCGATCCATCAGCAACTGTACCTGATCGGCGCCCAGTTCCTCGCTGATGAGGATGACATCGACCGCCGGCAGGCGGCGTGACTCTGCCAGTGCCTGATCGACGCCCGTGCCGCCGACCGCGGCCATGCCGGCGCCTTTCAGGCCTTCCACCAAGCTGGTCACGCGATCTTGCGTGGGCAGGATGACCAGCACGTTGGTCTGTCCAGTCTGAGCGACCGCTTCAGCCAATACCGGCACGACGCGTTCAACACCGGTGAACGGTTCAGTGGGCAGCGCCATGGCGATCGCTTCGGCTGCATGAATGCGGACGAGGCGATCAGGGAACCGCATGGCGGTGACCAACGGTTGAACCTGGCCATTGTCCAGGACGTTGCTGCGGCCGGCGATTTCCTTCAGGGCCTTGGCGGCCCGAAGGGCGACGGGAGCATTGCGGTCATTCATGGCCCGCTCAAGCACGGCGTTGACGTAATCCGTGCCTGCGGAAACGGCGTAATAATGGGCCTGTGGCTGATTCGGAGCGCGGGTGTTGTCGATCTGGTCGGGGGCGAGCTCAGATTCGCGCTTGAAGTTGGCAGCCAGCCAGAGGCTGACCGCATCGCCCATCTGCGGATCAAGCTTCAGGGCGTACTCCGCAGCGCGCATAGCCATGATTTCGTTGAAGATAGCCGGCGGTACTTCGATGCGCTGTAGACCCTTGGTCTGCTGCCAGTACCACACAAACGCAGCCGGCTGACGCTCATCGGCGACCAGCGAAGCATTGTTGTAGTACAGACGCTCCGCCAGGTCGTAATAAAGCTGGGCGGCATTCAGTTCGGAAGGATTGGCGACGCCCATCCGGGCCAGAGCGCGGCTGGCGGCCTGGCGAATGGTGTTGTCCTGCGCGTGGTTGGCCAGGCGGGCTAGGTATGGAACAGCTGCGTCGTAGCCTAGGCTGGCGAGGGTATCGATGGTGGGCAGGATGACCGCCGGTTCGGTGGATTCGGTGGCAGCCAGCAGCGGATTGAGCGCAATACGACCCATGTCGCGCAGTGCGCGACGAATGGCGTTGTGATGCTCGGCTTGATCTTCGTCAGCCAGGTGCACGAGCATGCGCTGCACGGCAGCTTCGCCGCTGTCGCGCAGCCGGCCGATGGCGAGCATGTAGGCACGCTCGTTCACGCTGAGGCGCTGAATGTTTTGATCGATGTAGTTCGGGTCGGTCGCACGGGCGCGTCGGCCTTCTTCAAGAATCCGGTACAGTTCAATGACCGGTTCGCGCACTTCGTCGATGCCCTGCCAGCGAAGCATCCACGTATCGAGGTTGTCGCCACGTGCCTGGGAGACGGCTTCGAAAGCTTCCAGCAGCTCGGTGGGCTGGCTGGCGTACTGGTTGACCAGTTGCTGAGCCGCAGGGGCGGCAGCCTGATAATTGGCGACCTTCGCCAAGTGCCAGAATTGTTCGACAGCGTTGCGCAACTCCTGATTGGGAGCCTGGGCAACGGCGGTTGGGTTAGCCTGTGCCTGCACGGTGGCAGGAGCAAACAGGAGGACAGGGGTGGAGCTTACGGCGCAGGCAAGTGCCAGGGTACGCAAAGCGCGAGGCAATTGCTTCATGGTGCGGGCCTCCGAAGGTGCGGAACTTGAGGCAACCGACGGGTGTCACGGACCCATCGGGCGGTGCGGAACTTCCGGTAAACGACGCGATCGCGCGTCGGTGGGCATCTCTCCGATGGCCACCGCGTTCCGAGTTTCTTCCCTTCCTGATACGGATGTCGGAAACCTCGGGCGACGGTGCGGTAAAGTCCTCCGCATGCGCAAGATAAAAGCGGCCCGGAGGGGTGTCAAGAAAAGCTCGCTTACGGGACAGGAGCTTTACAGGAACCCTGCGATGCGAGCCGAGGCAGAGCGGGTGATCCGTTGCCGACCCAGAGGAACGACCGTGTTCACTCTCATCCAATAAAGGCCACCGCTCACTTGGGGGGGACCGGCATTTGATGCCCGATTAGAATTAGGAAATTGTTTGGCTATTGCCCGATGTTCCAGGTCGTGATCACATCCGTTGCAGAGAAGGGGGGGATCTGAAATGCTGCTTGGGACCATTCCTGAACTATTGCTGAAGCTGGAGCAGGAATTGCACGATGGGTATCAAGGCAGGCATCGACCTCAGCGAAGCCAGGCGAACCCATTGGCGGTGACCCGCGAAGAAGTGGGAGAAAAGCGTTTTATTCACAATTCTCCGGCCGCATTTAACTATGTCGGTTGGATGGCGTAGTATATCCTTCCCATGGCCCGACGTTTTTTGCGCAAGTGGATGCCCAGCCGTGAACGGATTCACGGAAACCGCTTCCTGCGCATGTTTGGCAGCCTGCTGCATCAGCAGAATTTGTGGCACCTGAACCGTGATTCGGTGGCTCGCGCATTTGCGATTGGGCTCTTCTGGGCAGCCATTCCCATGCCCTTTCAGATGGTTCCGGCAGCCGCCTGTGCGATCTGGTTTCGGGGAAATATCGGGTTATCGGTAGCGCTGGTCTGGCTGACCAACCCCATCACCATGCCCCCCGTTTTTTACGCTGAGTACGTTCTGGGAAGCTGGTTGTTGGGCATGCGGATTCACTTTGAGGACTTTTCACTGTCCTGGGAGTGGATCGAGCAGAATATAGAACTGCTCTGGAAACCGCTGTACCTGGGGGCGTTGGTTACGGGAGTAGTCGCTTCTACCCTGTCTTATTTTGGCGTGCGGATCCTTTGGAAATGGCATGTCATCCGCCGGTTGAAGGCGCGCCGTCTGATTCGCGTGCATAATAAGCGCCTGCGGTCCCGGTCGGTCGTGAGGACGACTCCGACCGCTGGCTGAACATGAATCTGTCATTTCACGGAAAATGGGGGCACTACCTGTCTTATTGTCCGTCTTTGCGATGATTGGACCCTTTTCGGCTGCGCTTTGCTTGTCGATTTTGACGTTGTGCCCGTTTCGGGCCGTATGATATGACGAATAGACGTAGTTCCGGAAGATCAGCCAACAAGGGCAAGTCGTTTCACAAGCCAATCGTTTAGCCAAAAAGAGGGTGAGCCTATGAGTTCCGCCGGTCGCGTGCTCGTCGTTGAAGATAATGAGAGCGAGCGACGTGCATTAATCCAGCTTTTGAAAGCTGAGGGCCTTACCGTTTTCGGTGCCGAAAGCGCTGACAAGGCGCTGGGATACATCGATGAGAAGATCGATGTCGTGCTCAGCGATCTACAGATGGGAGATGTCAGCGGGCTGGACCTGCTGCACCTCTGGAAAAAACGCCGCGCTGAGACGCAGTTCATCCTCCTGACCGGCCACAGCAGCGTGAATACGGCTGTCGAGGCCATCAAGTCTGGCGCGTATGACTATATCACCAAGCCGGTCATTCCTGACGAACTGAAACTGCTGATCAGGCGGGCGATCGACATCATGCGGAAGGATGAGGAGATCGCCAATCTCCGCCGCCGCCTGGATGATCGATTCGGCATTGATCAGATCGTCGGACAGTCCAAGCAGATGAAAGATGTGTTCGCCAAGATCCAGCGGGCGGCACCGGTTGACTCAACCGTGCTGATCCTGGGTGAAAGCGGCACCGGCAAGGAACTGGTCGCGCAGGCGCTGCACCATAATTCACCGCGGAAGAAAGGACCGTTTGTTGCGGTGAACTGTGCAGCCGTTCCGGCAACACTCGTGGAGTCGGAACTGTTCGGTCACGTCAAAGGCGCCTTCACCGGCGCGACCGATCGGCGCTTGGGCCGGTTTGAGCAAGCCGACGGCGGCACCCTGTTCATCGACGAAATCGGCGACTTCGAACTGGGATTGCAGGCCAAGCTGCTGCGTGTCCTGGAAACGCTGACCGTCACACCGGTCGGTGGAGCTGAAGACCGGAAGGTGGACGTGCGGGTGCTGGCTGCCACCAGCCGCGACATCCACAAGATGGTGGCGGAGGGCACGTTCCGCGAGGATCTGTATTACCGACTGAACGTGGTGACCATCACGCTGCCGCCGTTGCGTGAACGACCGGATGATATTCCCGTACTGATTGATCATTTCATGCGGGAAATCGCTGAGCAGAAGAATACGCCGCCCAAGCGGATCGCGCCCGAGGTGGTGCGCCGGCTGATCGCTTATCGCTGGCCGGGGAATGTGCGCGAACTGCGCAATACCTTGGAAAGCATGATGGTGCTGGCCGAAGGGGATACGCTGACCGAGAAGGATCTGCCCGAGCGGATCGCAGCGGGCGGGGCGCCGGCCGGGGTCTCTCGAATCCATGAAATCCCCAGTGACCTGAAA
>CAZSJB010000165.1:0-7023 GCA_964606625.1 uncultured Tepidisphaeraceae bacterium
GGTGATGGTGTCACACTGCTTGCCGGTGCGCTGGTCGTTCCAGAGCAGCGCGCGGCGCAAGGGTTTGGTGCCGTTGGCGAGGAAGACGCTGCCGTGCATCTGCCCCGACAGGCCGATGCCGCTGATGTCGCGGCCCTTGAGCTTTGCCTTCTTCAGGACGGCTTTGGTGGCGGTGCAGGTGGCGTTCCACCAGTCGACCGGATCCTGCTCCGACCAGCCTGGCTTGGGCGAATAGATCGGATGCTCCGCCATTGCCGTCGCCAGCACGGTTCCATCTTCGTCACAAATGAGCGTCTTGGTCCCGCTCGTCCCGATATCGATGCCCAGCAGATATGCCATGCGGCACAGTATAGCAGAGTCAGCCGAAGGCGCGACACCATTGCCCAAGAGAGAACGCAAAAACAGACCAGGACGTCTGCTGTTCACTGTCTGCTAGTATGATACGGCCATGCCCGATCCCGACGCTCCCCAGGAGATTGGCGATTACCGCATCGTCGCCCGCCTTGGCGAGGCGACGCTCCACGCCATCGGTGCGGGCGGACGAGCGGTCGTGCTCAAACAGATCGATCCGACGTGCCTGCTGGGCAATCAATTGCATTCACAGATCCGCGATCGCCTGAACGCCATCCGTGGACTGGCCCATCCACAGGTCGCCAACCTGTATGCCGTTGAGCGGGATGGCGATTTTGTCTTTGCGGTGTGGGAGTATCTCGACGCCCAGCCGTTTGACCAGTGGGCGGCGCGCGAGGGACGCGAACAGCGCCACGTCATCCTCATGGCGCGCGAACTGGTGCTGGCCGTGGAGGCGCTGCACGCCCTGGGGATCGTGCATGGCCGCCTGCACGCCGGCAACATCTTCGTACACGACGGCCGCATCCGCCTGACGCATCTCAGCCCGCTGCTTTATACCGATCAGCGCGAAGATGCGGTGGGGGTTATTCGGATGCTGCGCGATGTGGTCCGGGCGCGCGAGGAAGAGGATTCATCCCTGGGACGCCTGCTGGCAGACGCTGAAGCCCAGCCGATGTCGCTGGCGCAACTGGGCAATGCCCTGGCCGTCTTGATCGATCCGCGCAGCCGCCGGCCGCGCCGTGCCGCCCCCGCGCACGAACTGACCCCCCGCGGCCGTTCGATCACGGCTGCCATCATCGTCGCGATCACGGGTATTCTCATCGCCCTGGCAATCTGGCAGTACACCACTGGCCTGGCGCCGGATCCTCCGATGCCGCCCGATCTTGAAGCAGCGCAGTAACCGGGATGTCGAAGAGGTATAGCCACTTCAGGGCGTTTGCGACTCCGCCGGCACAGTATCCTTGGTGGACAGATTACGGGGCTGAATGACGCCACCGGAAATGAGCAGCCGCATGGCTTCCTCGACCTTCAACGGCAACTCCACGATGCCCGATCGCGGCACCACGACCACATATCCGCTGAAGGCGGTGGGCGAGGAAGGAATGAAGACGGTCACCATTTCATTGCCGGTTGCTTCCGACAGCGGCGGCAGCCCCGGGCCAGTCACCAGCCCGATCGACCAGATCCCCTGTTCATGGGGTTGGCAGGCGACGACGCGGCTGCCGGCAAACTGCGACTTGCGATCCGCCAGCAGGTAATCGGTGATCTGCTTCACCGCCGGGTAGACCGCGCGGACGATCGGAATGCGGATCAGCGTCGCCTCAGCCACCCGCCACATCGTGCGGCCGATCAGGTTACCCACCAGCAGTCCCACGATGTAGATCAGCACAATCGCCAGCGCCACCGCCAGAATCTGCACCGCCCACGCCGGCCATTCCAGGCTGCGCACGTACAGATCCAGCTCGTCCCCGCGTGGGAGCGTCAAGCGCCCCCCTTCCAGCATCTTGTTGCCCAGCCACAGCATGGGGCCGCCGACCGATTCATACAGGAAGTCCCACACCTTGATCAGCAGCCACAGCGTGATCAGCGTCGGCAGCAGCGCAGCCAGACCGCGCATGAAAAAGCGCTGGAAATCCGCAACGAATCCGGTCGGCTCGGGGGGAGTTGAAGAAGAATCAGTACTCACGGCGACTAACTGTCTGAATCTGAAAAACGCGGGTCAGATTACGAATCCCTTGTCCAACGGATTCACTGTTCCGGCGCCTGGGTTTCGGACTGGAGCTGTTTCTCCTGTTCGATGGCATCCAGCGTCGCCTGGGCGAAGCGCCGCACGATCGGCGGTTGCTCTTCGCCGCTCAGCCGCTGGGCGACATCGGCTGCCAGTTGCGATTCCTCGTTGGCGATCGTCAATGACAGCAGCTTTCGGATCCAGTTATCCTCGCTGCGCATCTGACGGAGCAGTTCGGCTTTGTCTTCGCCCTCGGCTACATATGCCGCTGCATAGGTCGCCCAGTCGGACACGATCGGAGTTTCATCTTCGCGACGACGATTGATTTGCATGAGGAACTCAGCAATGTACCGATGCAAATCCTCCTGCTGCTCCACGCGGCGCAGTTGCGTGATGTACATGCGCAACAGATCGATGCGATCCATCTTCACCACAGGCAGGGGGCCCTGTAGATCATCGAGCACCTGCTTCCACACGCGCTGATCCTGTTCGAACAGCGGCGCGGCGACGCGCTCGATCAGCCGCAGGAACTGCACGCGCTGGCCAATCGGCCCCGGTACAACTGCCGTGCCGCCCTGCTGCGTCTCGACGCTGCGCGGATTGGTCATCGCCCAGAACGTCACCTGGAAGGAGACCGACGGGTTCGGATTGAGGATGTCGTTCAGCCCTGAGTAGTCCAGCCGGACCACCTGAAGCACCGACTGCTTGGGCTGAAGCACCAGGTCCTGCATCAGCGTGTCATAGGCGATGCCTCCCATCTCCTGGGCGACCACGCCCTGTAGCCGCGCATCGATCCACAGATCGGGGCGAATGGCTCCCTGCGGGCCGATGGACAGCGGATAGTCACTGAGATTGCGGATCTCTATGCGGGCGAGGATGGGCTCGCCTACGCGATGCGCCACTTGCAGCGGTTCAGCGCGAATGACATAAAAAGACCCCGGATCGGTGTAAATGCGGGTCCACTCGCGAGTGAAGCGGCGCACTTGCGGTTCAAGCTCCGCCAGATCCTGTGGCAACTCAATGCGCACACCGTAGCGCCGCAGTTCTCCGGCAATGAACGACCCGACCACGCCCGACGGATGGCTGGACAGCAGCTCGCGCCCCTGGCGCGTCATGGCCTGCATGCTGGCGTCGTCACGATCCGCGAGGCGCAACAGCCCCAATGCAGCCAGTGGATCACGATCGGCCACTGCCTGCAACTTTACGCGGGCTTCGTCCTTACGGTCGCGAAGCAGGAAGCTCCAGCCTTCCAGGCGCGCCAACGTGGGATTGTTTTCGGGAAGAATCTGGCGCAGGAACTCCAGCAGGCGATCGGTTTCCGCAGTGGGACCGGCAAAGTACAGCTCCAGCCAAAGCAGATCGGCAACCGTAGTGGCGTAGGCGGCCTTCAGGTCGGCCGACGCATCTTCACCACGGAGCAACTCCAGATCCGACGACAGTTCCGGAAGCTTGTCGATCTCCGGTCCCTGGATGCCGGCGGATTCGCGCAGCCGGGCGAACTTCTGGAGCAGCGCACTGCGGGCTCGCGGCAGAGACTTGGCCAGCGGCTCTTCCAGACCCGAGGCGCGATCGATCAGCAGACGCAGGAACCAGACATCCGACGATGCCGGATCAATCTCCAGCAGTTGGTCCGTCAAGGCGGCAGCCGAAAACGGTTCATTGGCGATGAACAACTCGGCAGCCCAGTCCAGGTAAAGCGGCATGGCATCCAGCCCCGCCGATTGTGCCAGTTGCGTTGCCAGGGAGAACCAGATCAGGGAGCTGTTGACGTAGCCGGCATCCGCCAGTTGCTGGGCGAAAAGCCCCACGTTGACCGGATCGGCTGGCGAGGCCTGAACGAGAGTCATCAGCGCCCGGGTGCGCTGGGCAGTCGTCCCGATGTCGCGTGTAAGATGCCAGTTCACACGGGCGGCGATGGGGTTCACCGGGTTCCACTCCAGGGCCTTTTGCGTCATCTCTCGGGCGAGCTGGTGGGCGCCTTGATCGACGAGCAGTTGGGCGGCCCGCCCCGCCGCGTAAGACCGGACCGCCGGCGGCAGCGGCTCGCGCGAGGTGATGGTCTCCAGGTAATCGAGACGCGCATCGGCTGTCTCCATCTGGCTGAGATACAGGTCGATCAACTGAGCATAGACCGCGGCATTGCGCGGTTCGAGGCGCGCCAGGGCGAGGGTGGCGTCGATGGCGGCCTGGTTATTGCCCGACTGCCGCTGGGCCTGGGCCAGCAGGCGCAGGAAGCGTGGTTCGGTGGGATGCAGTTCATGGGCTGCCTGGAGCAGCGCAGCCGCCTGTTCGAAGCGCGCCGGCACCAATGCCGAGCTGCGCAGGGTGCGCTGGGCAAGCATCGCGAACCGCTCTGCCAGCGCCTTTTCAGCCTCGATGGGCTGCTGGGCTGGCGCAGCGCCTGCCAGCAGCAGGATGCACAGCAGCGTCGGGAGGAAGAATCGATGCAGCATCGTGTTGACTTTCATGTGGTTCGGTCCCCGGAGATGTTGTCCTCATCGGCAGATATCGATCCCGACGGATCGTTGTGCCGGGTTTCGTTGTCGTCCCGGCCGCCGGTCGAATCGGTGTTCGGTCTCCAAAGCGCTTGAAGGATGGGTCGCATCCGGATCAGTTCATTTACATCGGCCAGAAGCTTGACGCGCCGCCTGAGAAACCGCGCCCACTGCTCATGACCCGTCTTATGCGCCGCCAGGGCAAGCAGCGCCTGGGCGCGGGCGGTCGCGGGAGCGGGCAGCAATTCTGCCAGTTGCACCTTCGACGCAAAGTTGCTGAACATCTGCTCCCATGCGCCGATGCGGGACTGGTAATCCAGTTCAATCTGCAGCAGGTTCAGGGCTTCGGCAAGGGTCAGGCGATGCTGGTACAGCCCGAGGATAGCTTCATAAGCGCCGCCCAGATCACCAACCTCCAATAATGCATCGGCAAGAATGAGGCGGCTCTGTTTATTGATGCCCGACATCGGCCCGAGGCGCTCGCCCAACAGCGCGCGACAGATGGTGGCGGCATCGTGATAGCGCCGCTGGGCGTGCCGCAGCAGCGCCAAGTGGTGGAGGCTGAGGAGCTTGACGGTTCGGAACAGCGAAAAAGCCCGCAGAGCGGCTTCGATGCGGCGTTCGGCTTCATCAAATTGCCCGGCTGCGATCAGCGATGGCGAATCGGCGGCGATGCGGGATCCTTTCATGCTGCGAATGCTCAGCACCATCCAGATTCCGATAACCACGAACATCACCAGCATGCCGCCGTCGCTGCCCAGGCCGATGATCGGCGGCAGGAACAGGCCCACCACCGCACTGCCCAGCAGCACGATCTTGAGCATCGTGCTGACGGTCAGATCGCGCCGGGCGCGGGCAATGGCGGATTGGGCAGTCATCATCAAATCGCTCCTCATCCTACCCACCCCGCCGGCGCAGGATATGCCGGATACTTCTCCGACAGCGACCGGGTTTCCGGATAACGGCGATGCAGCTCGACGGGCGGACACAGCACCGTCGCGTTTTCGTAGGCTTCGCGGGCTTCGCTTTGCTGGCCGAGCATATCGTAGGCCTGCGCCAGCAGGACATAGGCATCGCCCAGCCGATGTCCCAGTTGCCGGCGCATGGCGTGATGACGCTCGTTGAAAACGGCAATCGCTTCCTC
Organism: uncultured Tepidisphaeraceae bacterium; assembly: GCA_964606625.1. GTDB lineage: Bacteria > Planctomycetota > Phycisphaerae > Tepidisphaerales > Tepidisphaeraceae > CALEKX01. Next base: position 5,720 of record CAZSJB010000165.1, read on the forward strand.
CGGATGGCCGGTTTTCACATCGCGATACATCTCGATCAAGGCCAATCCACCCGATTCGCGATCGCTGCGCCGCAGGTCGCTGATGGCGCGATCGGCATCAAACAGGTGGTCCTCCCGCAAGATCGCCATTGCCCGCCCCAGACGCAAGCCATGCTCCGAGACCGGGTCCATTTGCACGTTTGCCAGCAGGTAGTCGTACACCATGATCGCATCGGCAAATCGGTGATAGCGTCCCAGGATCGTCCCCAGCAGAATCAGCGCCCGGATGCGGGCGGGCTGGGTGCGCATCGGTCTGGAGAGCAGCTTCTTCACCGTCAGGGCGGCTTGCGGCCAGTGGCGCAGCTGGATCAGCTCCTCAGCCGATTCGAGCTTCAGGTATTCAGTCCGATGCCGCTGGGCTACATACCACGACAGCGTCACCATGCCGCCGATCAACAGAATCATCAGCGTGCTGGTGATGAGCTGCACCGTACCCTGGATCTCCGGGTTATCCCCGGCAAAGTAAGTACCGATCAGGGTGATGAGCAGAATGGTTCCCAGCGAATACCAAAACCAGGGCACGCGCCGGCGGGGCTGGCTTTGCTCGATCAGCGCATGGACATCGCCAAAGGGGTTGTCGGTGGATGGATTGTGCTGGTCGTGTTCCACAGTCTCGATTTGCGTCCCGCCAGCGCCACGCTGCTGAGATGACGAAGCCCGTTGCGGCGGCACCCGGTCCGCCCAAACGGGCAGTCTACTGCACGATGCCGCCGGACAAAAGCGCGAGAGACGGAGCGCAGGTCGCGGGGATCTGTTTCCCCCAAGAAGCGGTTTTGCGCTTTTGTTCGGATCTTGTCGACCGGGAGGCAAATCCCTGCTTCAGGCAGCCGCCAGGTATTGCGGCGCCTCGGCAGCCGGATCCATCTCCCGGCCCAGGCCCGGCGGCAGGTCGCCCAGGGCACGCCGGTCCAGTTCCCGGTCGATGAGATGCCGGGAAGATCCCGGGTGCAGCACAGCCTGGAGGAGCAGTTGCTCGGGGGTGCTACGGTGGATGGCCTGTTCGATCCGAACCTGACGGCTGGAACGTTTCAGCATGACAATCCTCCGTGATTTAAAGCGTGAAAAGAGATGCAACCACTACCCCTCATCGGCGAGCCAGCTTGAAAATCTTGAATAATCGACTTGGGGAGGGATGGCCGCAAAATTGTCGATTGTGGGCTTGCGGGCTGCCAGCTATACTCGTACAAGCAAAATACGTGCCTCGCTGTGACAATTTGTAACTAAGGTAACACCATGCAGTTAACACAATCCATCACCATGCGGCA
>CAZSJB010000166.1:0-6980 GCA_964606625.1 uncultured Tepidisphaeraceae bacterium
AATGTCGTGGACGCTGCTGGACACCTGGATCGTTGTGATCGCCTCCCTGTGCGGCTGCGCGTGCGCGCTGGTGGGGAATTACCTGGTACTGCGGCGGCTGAGCATGATGGGAGATGCCATCTCCCATGCCGTGCTGCCCGGGCTGGCTGGAGCATTCCTGCTGACCGGTTCGCGGGCCAGCCTGCCGATGTTCATTGGCGCTGCGGTGGTAGGCGTCCTGACAGCACTGCTCACCGAATGGGTGCGCCGTTTCGGCAAGGTGGACGAAGGCGCATCGATGGGGGTTGTCTTTACGGCCCTGTTTGCGCTGGGGCTGATCATGATCCGCCGCGCGGCTGACCATGTGGATCTCGATGCCGACTGCGTTCTCTACGGCGCGCTGGAGTGGGCGGCGGTGGATACGATTTGGCTGGGCGGAATGGTCATTCCGCGTCCGGTGCTGACCCTGGGGATCGTCCTGCTGATCAATGCCGCGTTCGTGGTGTTTTTCTTCAAGGAGCTGCGCATCAGCGCTTTTGATCCGGAGCTGGCAACCACGCTGGGCTTCCATGCGGGTGTCATGCACTACCTGTTGATGACGCTGGTAGCCATCACGGCAGTGGCGTCGTTCGAGGTGATCGGCAATATCCTCGTTGTGGCGATGCTGATTGTCCCGGGCGCCACAGCCTACCTGCTAACCGACAGGCTGCGCAACATGGTGTTGTTGAGCCTTGTCATTGCGGTAGCGTCGGCGGTCCTGGGACATGTCGCAGCGATGACCATTCCAACATGGTTCGGATACCCTGATACGCGCACCGCCGGCACGATGGCCGCGGTCAGTGGGGTCATTTTCATGGGCGCGCTGCTGTTCGCCCCGCGTCAGGGAATGATCAGCCGATTGGTCCATCACACGCTGCTATCGCTTCGAATCGCACAGGAGGATGTCCTGGGAAACCTGTATCGCCAGGAAGAGCGGCCCGGTGAAGTAATTGCCTACGATGATCAGGTACATGGGGTATGGTGGGTGGTAAAACTCGCGCTGTGGCGGTTGCTGAAAACCGGGCAGGTCGAGCGAACAGACGACCGCCTCGCCTTGACTAAAAGCGGCCGCGCTACAGCGGCGGAGCTGCTGCGATCACACCGGCTTTGGGAATCCTTCCTGGCAGATCGCATGTCCATCCGGCCAGATCATACCCACAGCACAGCCGAGCAACTGGAACACATCACCGACTTGGAAATGCAGCGCCGCCTGGAACAGGATACCCGCGGCCCCCAAACCGATCCGCATGGCCGGCCGATCCCTCCAGAACAACAATCCTGAATCCCCGGCATCGGGTTGTCGTGTCCAACGCGCACCGTTATGGTTTGACCCGTCAGACTTATCGGAAAGAGGGACACTTCCATGCTCCGATCTCTATGGGTTTGTCATCTGGTGATTCTTCTGGGTTGTGTACACGCCATTGCTGACACGAACCCGACGGGCTATCCCGCAAGGCAGGAGATCGTGCCCGATTTTGGGGCGCTGATCCCGCCTGATCCGGCTGCCGGAACGCAACCCGCACCGCAGGTTGAACTGCAGCGCGTCTCCACCGGCGTACCCTGGTCGCGCGGTCTGACGATGGTGGACGGTAACCTGATCGCACTGTCGCGCGGCCGTCACCGAAGTGACGGCGGACCGTCACAGTCGATCATCGACCATGCCGGAGTGCTGTGGAAGATTGATGTCTCAGTATCCGAGCCGGTCGTCCCTGGGAAACTGGCTGGTGAAGCAGTCCGCAACAACGCCGTTGCCTGGATTGAACCAACCTCACCTCCCTTTTACCTGTACGATTATTCGGTTCCGCCCGAGGAAGACATGCTGATGAGCCGCCCCTACTGCGGACTGGCGTATGATCCCCACTCGCGCAACCTGTTCATCTGTGCTTATGCGGGCGCCGAACTGTCCACCGGCTTTCGCAAGCATGCCACCGATGGCGTCTACCGCTATGACCTGCGGAAACAGTCGTGGCATGTGGTGGAGCAGCATGATCCCAACAGCGTGCCCCGCGAAGAGATGAAGAGCGTCATCGGCAACAACTACTACCCGCATCACGATCCAGCCGCCAATCCTCCGCCCCATGGATGGACCAACGGTCCCGATGGTTGCACGGTGATCGGTGATTTCCTTTACGTGCCGGCAAAGGACAACCACCTGGTTATCCAATATGACCTGGCCGACATTCGTACCAATCTCGATGCCCCCCCACCGGCAAGCCGACCTGTCCTGGGCGCCCAGGTGATGCTCAAATATCCCGGCGGGCAGAAGGAAGTGGATGTGCTCGGACCCAGCGCCGTCGTCTCTGATGGTAAGCACCTGTACATCTCCTATCGCACGAGCAGTGTCGTCATTCGCATTCCGCTGGCGGAAAACGGCGACATCATCCGCCCCAAGGACGGCCTGGTCGAAGCCGAGCTGATCGCGGTTTTTGAACCATGGGATCGCCAGAAGCAGCGAAGCGGCAACTTGTTTGACATGACCTTGGGGCCTGACGGCGATCTGTTCGTTGCCATGGGCACAGAAGGACGCATCTGGCGGCTGACGCCTGATCCACAAAATCCCTTTTATGGCAACGATCAGACCGATCGACCGACAACGGCTCCACCGTATTTGGACCTGAGTCAGCTCGTGGGTAAAAAAACCGGCTGCAACAATATCTACGCCAGCGAAGATGGCTGGTTGTATGTCAGCACCCGTAACAACGATATCGGTGGGGGCGATCTGAATGGCACCATCTACCGGGCGCGCATTGTCCCCCAGTGAGCCTGGCGCGGAGAAGCGCGGATTCGGCCATCGGGTTACATAAGCGCACTGTGTGTAGAGTGCGGCATTGTTCTCCGGTAGTTCCATCTGGCATCGCGTCGCGTATGCTTCTGATTCATGAATACGACACAGACGGATTCAGCTACCGCACAGCGGGCGTGGATGCGCGATGACATCGCCTACATCCTGCCCATGGGCATCTTTCTTGCGCTCACATGGGTAGGTGGGAACTGGCCGGAGCTGTATCCGGCGAGTTATGTTGCCAAGACCGTGCTGGCAGCTGCGGCGCTGGCGTTGCTGTGGCGGCACTTTACGCCAATCCGGTGGAACCACTGGTGGCTGGGCGTGATCGTGGGCGTGATCGGCATCCTGCAGTGGGTGCCCATGCAGCTGGGATTGCAGGCATGGCTGCCGCAGTTATTTGCTCCCGACGAGAATGCGTTCGATCCCACTACCTATTTCCAGACCCCGGCAGCGATGTGGGGATTTATCGTAATCCGCCTGATCGGCGCGGTGCTGGTGGTTCCGGTGATGGAAGAACTGTTCTGGCGGGACTTCGCCTGGCGCACCATCCTGGCACCCAATGATTTCAAGCTTGCTGAAGTCGGCGAATGGCACTGGCAGCCGTTCGTGATCGTGCCGATCATTTTTGCATTCGTGCATGGCAACTGGTGGGCAACGAGCATTGTCTGGGCCTTGATGATCGGCTGGTTGCTGGTCTACACCAAAAGCCTGGGAGCATGCATCATCGCCCATGCGGTGACGAACCTGCTGCTGGGGGCATATGTCCTGTGGTGCGGGTTTTACACCGATCAGCCGCAGTGGTGGTTCTGGTAGTTCAGTCGAGCGCCCGCAGAAGCGGGCATGAGGGGTCATTCGATGGCGTTTCAGATTTCAACGGTTCGGAAGTTTTGCGCGTCTCACCAACTTAAGCTGTATGACGGATCGATGGAGCCGCTGCACGGCCACAACTGGGTGGTGAAGGTCACCGTGCAGGCGGAACAACTTGATGCGATTGGCGTCGTGATGGATTTCCACGATCTGGAAAAGCGTGTCGATGAGATCGTGATGCCTTGGCATAACACGCATCTGAACGACTCACCGGCGTTCCAGACGATGAATCCGTACACCGAAAACGTAGCTTTTCATGTGGGCAAGACGCTGTTGCTCCCACAGGGAGTGCGACTGGTCTCGGTGGAGGTGTGGGAAACGGCTGAGAATTCGGCAGTTTACCTGCCCTGATCGCCGTCCGATAAATGCCGCCTTACTGTTTTTGCCCCAGCGGGGGTCTGCATTATCCGGATCCTCCGGCCCTTTGGAGTGGTTTTCAGGCCCTTTCCGCAGACACAGCACCAAACCCATCCCGCTTTTGGTCCGATGAGATCGATAGCCAATAACTGGATGGGAGAATGATGTACAAAACACCAACCAACGAACAGGAAGTTCATCAGCCTCAGTCCGATGCACTATCCGCGGTTGAGCAAGCCACCCGCCTGACCGAAGATCTGCGCAACCAGATCGACGAGGATGGCCGTGTCCGCTTTGCGTCCAGTAAGAAGGACACCGCCGGTTGTTTCCGGGCTGCCCTGATCACCGAAGGCCGGCTGAGCGATACCGAAGCCATGCACGGCCCCGCCGATGCGGTGACGCATGTTGCGCTCAAGGGTGTGGGATTCCGCTCCGCCAAGCCGCTGCCACCGGGCACGATCAAGTATCTGCGCACGGATGGATCGGCTGCCTCGCTGCACAGCATGATCCGTATCGTCTCCTGCCGGCTGCGCGCAGATGGCGCGTTTGACATCAAGGCTGAGTTTTTCTGATCTCCCCTGCGATCTTTGCTGATCCCCAAGCGACTGCAGGAATCAGTTCGGCTTGCCTTGGAGCATCTCGAGCAGGGAGTCGATGTTGAAGGGTTTCTGCATGAAGGCAACCGGTGCACCGCGCAATACGCCGCGGTCGTATTCGCCGCTGATGGCGATGATGCGCTCGGGGCGGCGTGTATCGGGCAACTTCATGACATGCTGAAGCATCTCGATCCCGTCCATGACCGGCATGCGCAAATCGGTCAGGAGGATATCGAACCGCTGTGTGAACATGTGGCCCAAGCCCTCTTCCCCGTCACGGGCCGTGGTGACCTCCGCTCCCGCCTGCCGAATCAGCCGGCTTATGGCGATACGGGTCGGTCCGTCATCTTCCACTACAAGCACCTTCATACGTCGTGGGTTCTCCAGGGGCGGTTTTGACATTCCCTTCCTCAAGCCATTACATCAGCTCCCCCTGTGCAACCACCAAGGCCCAATCCTACGCTCTGGATGTTCAGAGCAGCAGGCACCCATTCCCTGACATCTGATCTGTCGGATTGCAATTGTTTTCGGCATCCGTGGTTATGTCAATTACAACTTTTTCGCCCCGCCCATTTTATGACACCACTCGCCATCCCCCATCAGGCTCGAGTACTTCATGGGGGCGAAAGAACGCCTTGTACTCCATCTGCGGGCAGCCTTCCACCCAGTATCCCAGATAATAATAAGAAATCCCAAAGCGCCGCGCCAGATCGATCTCATACAGGACGCTGTATGTGCCCAGCCGCCGATGGGCCATCTGCGGGTCAAAGTAAAAGTAGACGCTGCTCAAAGCCTCCGCGCTGATATCGCAGATACTGACGCCGATCAGCTGGTTGTCAGGGGTGCGATACTCCAGTTCCACGCTCGGAACCGGCGAATCGTACAGAAACTGGCAAAATTCGTTCCAGTCTCCCAGCATTGCCCCATCATGCCAGTCTCGCTGGTAGCGTGAGTACAGTTCGAACTTCTCAGGCGTAGGCTGGGGTGCGACCTGGGTTACGTTCAGATCCTGATTCCGTCGCCAGACGCGCCGCTGGGATTTCGAGGCGACAAACGTATCGGTCGGCACGCGCAACTGGAGGCATCGACGACAGCCGCGACAGACTGGCTGATAAAAGATCCGCCCGCTGCGCCGAAATCCCGCGTCCATGAACTGCCGGTAGACTTCCGCGGGCAGGCGGTCGGCCATAAACGCGCGCGTCCGCGACATCCGCCCCGGCAGATACGCACACGGATGCTCCGGCGTCGTCACCAGCCGGACCGCGAGGGGCGGCTTCCAGGCTGGATAATCACAGGCATCTCCAGACTGCATAGGTGATTGTAGGACGCACGCCGCAGGGAATCCGTCTCGCAACAGACAGGCCGGCTCGACTGCTGCTGGCTGCCGCGCGCTCAATTACCGTCTGCGCAGCGCATGATGCCCGATATCCCGCCGATAGTGCATTCCATCAAAATGCACCTTCGCGATCGCGTCGTACGCACGCTTGGCGGCGGAGGCGATGTCATCCCCCAGCGCCGTGACACTCAACACCCGCCCGCCATCGGTCAGAATCTTGTCCCCTTCCTGCTTCGTGCCGCTGTGGAATACCTTCACATCCGGCATTGCGTCGGCATCGGCAATTCCGGTGATTTCCAGCCCCTTGGGATACTTGCCCGGATACCCCTTGCTGGTGGCAACCACCGTGAACGCCGGGCGCGGATCCCATTCCAGCTTCACCTGATCCAGCCGCCCCTCCACCACAGCCAGCATGACCTCCAGCAGGTCGCTCTTCAGCCGCATCATCAGCGGCTGAGTCTCAGGGTCGCCAAACCGGCAGTTGAACTCCAGCACTTTCGGGCCATTGGGGGTCAGCATCAGCCCGGCATACAGGACGCCCTTGTACTCGATTCCCTCGCGCACTAACCCGTCCACCGCCGGAACCAGAATGTCGCGCTCGATCTGCCGCATCATCTGCTCGGTGACAACCGGCGTCGGCGTGTAGGCCCCCATGCCACCGGTCATCGGGCCGGTGTCGCCGTCATCGACCGGCTTGTGGTCCTGCGACGGTTCCATCACGTAGATGTTGCGCCGATCGACAAACGCCAGAATCGAGCATTCCGGGCCGGTCATCAGTTCTTCGATCACCACGCGCGACCCGGCTTCGCCAAACACTTTCTGGCGCATGGCCTTATCGATCGCCTCGAGCGCATCCTGCGTGCGATAGCACAGGGTCACACCCTTGCCCATCGCCAACCCCGCCGCTTTGATCACGCACGGCTCGTCCCGACGCAGTACATACTCCTCAGCCGCCTTGGCCTCGGTAAACGACCGCGCCTCAGCCGTCGGAATCGACTGCTTCCGCATCAGCTCCTTGGCA
>CAZSJB010000167.1:0-1556 GCA_964606625.1 uncultured Tepidisphaeraceae bacterium
TCCAGCAGGACACCACCCCCCCCCCCACGTCCCGCCTGGAAGACGAAATCAGCGACACCATGCGCGGCAACCTCCCACCAGCGTGGGAGGGCGCGCTCAAGCAGTACTACGAGAAGCTGGGGAGAGAGTAAACCTGCTGGAGGAAGTTCCTCACATCCCCAACCGCTCCTTCCACGCCGCAAGTTGTTCCTCGAACGGTTTGCCCCCGGCGGCGCCGGCGCTTTGGTAGCGCTTGACGACGTTTTTGGCGCCCAGGCAGGTGTAGATGTCGTCGTCGATGCGGATGTCGCTCTTGGTGGCGATCACCTCGTTGAACTGCTCGACCGTCAATTGCGAGAGAGCATGCTTGCCCGCCTGTTCGCAGCGGGCGACCAGGGTGCCGACGATGTGATGGGCGGTGCGGAAGGGAATGCCTTGGGTCACGAGATATTCGGCCAAACTGGTGGCGTCGAGGAAACCGCGATCCAGCGTCGGCTCGATGTTCTCGGGGATGAACTCGGCACTGTTCACGATCGCAGCCGCCATGGTGAGGCATTCGCTCACTGTGTCATACGCGCGGAACAGAATCCGCTTGTCCTCCGCAAATCGCGGTTGTAGCCGATCGGCAGGCCCTTCAGGATCGTCATCAATGCGAACAGGTCGCCGTACACATTCCCGCAGCGCCCGCGAATCAGCTCGAGCATGTCGGGGTTTTTCTTCTGCGGCATCATCGAGGAGGAGGTGGTGTACCGGTCGGCGATCTTGATGAAGGAAAACTCGGTGGACATGTAAATGATCCACTGCTCGGCCCAGCGGGAGAGATCCTGCATCGTCATTGCGCAGGCATAGACGAAATCACAGGCTGCATCGCGCGTGGCAGTATGGTCGATGCTGCTGCGCGGCGGATTGCGGAATCCCATCGATTTGGCTGTGACAGTCGGATCAAGAGACAACGAGGATCCTGCAATGGCGCCACTGCCCAGTGGGCAGGTTTCCAGAGCGCTGGTGGAGAGCCCGCTGGCCAATCGTCGCTTGTCGCGGAAGAGCATGGAGCACCACGCCAAGGCCTCAGCGCCGGCCGAGATGGGCTGGGCGCGCTGAAGATGGGTAAATGAGGGCATCACAATACCTTGTGAACGCTCAGCCAGCAGCAGAAAGGCCTTGCAGAGATCCTGTGTTTTCTGATCCAGATCCACCGAAGCCTCACGCAGCCAAAGCGCCAGATCCAACGCCACCTGATCATTGCGACTCCGCCCGGTGTGCAGCTTGCGCCCTGGTTCACCGATGCGCTCGGTGAGCGCGCTTTCGATGCACATGTGGATGTCTTCCAGTTCCTGCTTGAAGCCGGGCCAGTTGGGGCCGTCCCGGTCGATCTCGGCTTCGATCTCCTTCAGGCCCTTCTCGATGGCGGCGCAGTCTTCGTCGGTGATCAAGCCGACCTTGGCGAGCATCGTCGCGTGGGCGATGCTGCCGGCGATATCATGCTTGTAGAGACGCCAGTCGTAGCTGACGGATTCGACAAATTTCTGCGCGATCGCGTCGGTGGCTTCGGAGATACGGGCCTGCCAGGATTTGTT
>CAZSJB010000167.1:1656-6936 GCA_964606625.1 uncultured Tepidisphaeraceae bacterium
AACCTCGCCACCGAGGGCGTCCACGACATGCTCGACAGCCTGGTCGACTGGGTGCAGACCCCCGGCGAGCCGTGCGATGCGGTCATTGTCGGCACGCCCACGAGCGTGTTTGCCACCGAGGAACGGCTGCGCACGGGGCTGACCCTGCTGCGGCACGGGGCAAAGCTGATCGGCATCTGCGCCGACCGGGTCTATCCCAGCCCGCGCGGGCTGGAGTTCGGATCCGGCGCCCTCTCGGCCATGCTGGCCTACGCCGCCAATACCACTCCGGTCTTCGCCGGCAAGCCCCAGCCGATCTTCTTCCAGAAGCTCTGCCAGCGCCTGGGCGTCGACCCCCAGGCCTGCGTGCTGATCGGCGACAACCTCGAATCGGATATCGCCGGGGGCAAGGGCGTAGGCATGCAGACGATCCTCACGCTTACGGGTGTCACCCGCCGCCGCGACCTGATCCACCTCCCGCCGGCTGCCCAGCCGGACATGGTGGTAGAAGACCTGACTGAAGTGGGAGGGCAAGGCAGTCCGTAACCCCAATGCAGAATGAACGGCATTTCGCAGGGCAGGCTGTTTGCCTGCCGTTGGCGGCCCTGGGGACACGCGGCTGGCAGTAGCCTGATCTGCGAATATTGCAAATATTGTGTATTGAGTGAGATGATGCCGCGATATCTTCGGTCTGCCAAGCTCACTTCTACTTCACCAGGTACACCTTCCCCGGCCGCTCGATGCGGACCAGGCGTTCACCCCCGTTGTTGTTCCACTCGTAGAAGTCCCACGTCGCCAGGTAGAGGCGGGTTGCGCCTTCGGGAACGATGAACTTCTGTCGGATGGTGTTCTGGCCGGATTCATCCTTGGCCATGCCGTCACCGATGAAGAAGATCTGCTTGAGCTGGGGGGTGTAGACCTCCCGGTGGCGGCTTTCGTAGGTGGAGTAATCCAGCATGGGCGGCGGGCCGGTCAAGTCGGGGCGATCGGGGCCCAGGAAGACGCCAACCAGGGCGTTGATGGGGGCTCGCAGGTTGCTGATGCCGTTTTCAGCGCCGGCAGTGTTGGTGCCGATATCCCGATGGATCCCGTCTTCGCCGGTCTGGCCGTCAGGGCTGTAGAACGGCAGGTTGGGGTCATGCTGGGTCTTGCCGTCGATTTCGTCGAAGTAAAGCTCCTCACCCGGAACGATCGGCAGATTCTTGATGGCGATGGGCGACTGCCGCCAGTCGCGACGATACGGGCTGTTGACGTTTCCGGCGTAGTCGGGGCTGTTATGGGGGTTGTTGCGGCTGGCGATGCTGCCTTCGGGCATGCCGGCCAGGTAGGGATTGGCGGTACCCAACACCCACTGTTCCACGCTCACGCTTGGGATGTACCGGGCTGTGGCGGTCACTTCCATCTCATAACGATTCACTCCAATCAGGGAGGCGAAGGTCATCGGCACGGAGTGGCGAATGGTGACCTTGGCAGTGTCATAATAGGGAAGCGACGACTTGCTCTTGCTGATGATGACATCCTGGCTGCGCAGCTTGGGCGCCTCTTCTTCCCCAAGCCGCACAAACTTGGCGAAGTTGCGGTTGGCTGCCTCGATTGCATCATTCCGCGCGGTGCTGGTAGATTTGTTCATCAGGTTGGTGGCCGCGGACAGGGCCGCCGCATCGGCGGCCTGTTGCATTTCCACCTTCACCAGCGTCACCCGTCCCCAGTCGATCGCCAGCGATGCCAGCAGCAGCAAGGCAAACAGAATCAGCAGGCTGTAGATCAGGCTGACGCCCCGTCGTCCGTGAATCCGTGGATTGATCATCATGATTGTTGAAATCCCCAATGGCATGCCTGAACTATGATTCATCCCTCACAGCGGGCAACACAGCCGGCCATTTTTTCGCGCCTTCGCGGTCTGAATTGTGAGAAGACAGTTAAATACTGGCGCGCCCCCCCGCCGGCGCCGGTTGTGAGGGACATCACACCTCAGCCGACAACGGGGCCTGGGCAAAACAGGAGGATTTTGCCGACTATGCCGAATGTGCCGGGAAAAGAATAAAACGCCGCAACGCCGGGGCCTTCCCGGATTGGGAGGGGAAATTACCTGCTCGCGAAGGCGATCAGCCCGGCTGGCCGATCCCCGGCGGATGGGCACGCCTCGTGAAATCCCCAAACCATTCAATCTTCGGATGCGATTTAGCCGTATAATGTTGTGGCTGTAGTCTTTCACGCGTACGGCGAGACTCTATACGTGTCCCGAATCATTCTCCTGATCCCGTTGATCGTCTGGATGTCCTGGCCGCCAGGAGACGCTGCGCAGGCCCTGGGGTCGGTCCGGACCGGTCTGGCAATCTTCCTGGGCGGATACGCCGCGCTTCTCGCCCTGATGGCTGGGTGGAGCCGCATGCTGACTTACCGCGCTGTGCGCCTGGATCTCAGCCGACGGGTACGGCGCTTTCATCGCGCGATGTTTGCTGCGCGGATGATGGTCCCGCTGTGGCTGATCATCGCCCTGTCGATGTTCGGCTGGCGCGACCTGGTGGGCAATGTCCTGGGGTTGGACCACCTGCAATTGGAGCTTCCCTCGCTGGTGGTGGGAACGCTCCCCTGCTTCCTGGCGTGGATGGGGCTGTGGTGGGCGCAGTACCCGGTCGAGCGCGCCATCCGCGAGCAGAATGTCCTGTATCACTTTGATCAGGATCTGCCCGTCCATGCTCCGCCGTCGTTTGCCAATTACTTCTGGACCAACTTCCGCCTCCAGATCCTGTTCACGATGGCGCCGATCCTGCTGATCCTCGGGACGGTCGATCTGGCAGCCGCAGCCGCACGGCCGCTGACCACCCACCTCAGCGCCGAACATGTCGCGTGGCTGCACCATGGCATGCTCCTGGGCGTGGTCGCGCTGGTCTATCTTGTCTCGCCGGAGATTCTCCGCCGCGTCCTGCCCACCCAGCCGCTGGACGATCCCCCCCTGCGCGCCCGCCTCATGCGCCTGGCTGAGCAGTACAACCTGCATGTGCAGGACATCCTCCTGTGGCGCACGCAGCACACCATCTGCAACGCCGCCGTCATGGGGGTAATCGGGCGGTTTCGGTATGTCCTGCTGACGGATCTGTTGCTGGAAACCATGAGCGACGAGCAAATCGAAGCCGTCTTCGCCCATGAGATCGGACACGTGGTGCATCGGCACATGCACTGGTATGTGCTGGTGCTGGGCGGACTGGTCCTGGCGATGGCAGGCATTGAGCAGTTGCTGGACAGCTGGTTCGGGCCGATCTACGAATGGAAGCTGGCGGGCGTGTCGGCGGATATCTGGATCACGCTGGCAGCGGCTGCGGGGTTCTTGCTGGTATTCGGGTTCCTGTCACGGCGATTTGAACGTCAGGCGGATGTCTTTGCCGCCCGCACAATTCAACAGACTCAGCCGGCAGCCCAGCCTGTTCCGGTGACAGCCGGCGCCCCCCAGGCCCTGCCCGATCCGACGCCGGCGAACGGCTCTTACGTCGGCCCGTACGGAGCGATGGTCTTCGCCTCCGCCCTGCACCGGGTGGCCTCGGTGAACAACCTGCCCGTGACGCGGACCACCTGGCAGGGCGGAAGCCTCTCCGCCGTGGCGACCTCAGTGATCGACCGCCTGATGGAATGGACCAACCACTTCCTGCACGGCAGCATCTCCCTGCGGATGGATTACCTGCGCGATCTGTCCAAGGATCCCCAGCGGACTCACCGGTTTGATCAGTTCATGGCCCGTCTGTACCGGGGATTGCTGGTGATGTTCGCGATTTCGGTCATCCTGGCGTTCTATCCCCAGGTGTTTACGGGATCCTGATCTCCCAAACGCCTCCCTGTCCGGCTGGCAATTCCCGTGCAGCAGCCCATGAATCATTTGACCATCCGGCTTCACCTGATAAAGTGCTTTGAACCACTATCCGACCCGCTTGAGCCGGCTTGATGAAGCGTGCGCGATGCCGGTTCCCTGAACGTTTAATGACAAAGCACGCAAGGAGGCGGCACGTGGACGACGCGACTCTCCTGGGAAGACTCAGCCGGTTCTTCCGACGACATTCCAACACCGAACTCCCCTTGGAAGAGGGCAGCCAGGGCACTGATCTGCAACGCGTCGAAGCCAGCCGCGGAACCTTCCTGCGCCCCTGGGCCAAGCGGGATCAGGCCATCGCCAACCTGCAACACGGATTCAATGCCCTAACCGATCTGCTCCAGACCGTTCGCGACAACCTCGAACGCCAGAGCGAACGCCAGGAAGAGCTGCTCGAATATCTCTCGCACCTGCCCGAAGCCCTCAAGGCGCTGCCTGAGAGCAATCGCATGCAGGCGGAGACCCTCAAGGCCATCCACCAGCAACTGGCTGCCAGCAACGGCCAGCAGACCAAGCTCGGGGAGATCCTCGAACGCCTCAGCAACGCCTCGGCTGCCGACCGGGAAACCCTCGAGGAACTCAAAGACCGCCTCGATGACCTGTCTCGCCATGACCAGCGCATCAGCGAGACCCTCAGCAGCGTCGGCTCGGCGATGCAGGCGGTCAGCACCAGCTCCGCCAGCAGCGCTCAGGTGCTCCAGCAGGTGCGCGACAACATCAACGCCCGTGACGGCCAGCTCGAACGCATCCTGCTCAAACAGAACACCCGCTTCACCACGATGCTGGGCATCGCGATTTTCCTGTCGATTGCCGCGCTGGCGGCAGTCTGCGTGATCGGCTGGCTGATGCTCAATCGTGGCGCGTAAGTCGCGTGATTCCAGAAACATGAATCAACCCACTGGTGACGGCCAGTGGGTTTTTCTTTGCGCCTGAATGATCCAGGAGGATCACGCGGTACCGATGACCGCCGCCATCCGGCCGGTGACGCCGTTGTCTCGGCGATGCGAGTAAAACAGGTGCCGGTCGCGGACGGTGCAGACCTCGGTGGTATCGATGTGCTCGGGCGCAACGCCGGCTCCCAGGAGCTGCCGCCGCAGGGTTTCGCGCAGGTCGACATGCCCTTTGCCATCGGCGCGGCGGTGGAGTACCGGATCCTTGAGGCGCGTTTCAAACGCCTCCAGCACTTCCGGGCCGACCTCGAACGCCTCCATCCCGATGCTCGGGCCGATGGCGGCCCGGATCTGATCAGCCCCCACCTGCATCTGCTCGATGGCCTGCAGGACAATCCCCGCAACCACGCCCCGCCATCCCGCATGCACCGCAGCCACCGTCCTGCCGTCGCCGCTGGCCAGCAGCACCGGCACGCAATCGGCGATCCGCACCGAAGCCGCAATCTGCGGATCGCGCGTGGCGATGGCGTCGGCTTTCTCGTGGCGGAT
>CAZSJB010000168.1:0-6933 GCA_964606625.1 uncultured Tepidisphaeraceae bacterium
TGACGTGTTCACGCCCGGGCGCACGGAGTACAGCCGCCGCGTGCAGTACCAGGTGTACGACGTCACCGACATGCTGCTTCCGGGCAAGGCCAACGCCATCGGCGCGATCCTCGGCGACGGCTGGTACTGCGGCCATGTCCACAGCGATCCCCGCCAGCACGACGGCGACCGCCCGCGTCTGCTGGCGCAGCTCATGATCACGCTTGCCGACGGCTCGGAGCAGGTCATCGCCACCGACGGCTCGTGGAAATGGTCAACCGGTCCGATCCGCTCATCAGATCTGCTGATGGGCGAGGATTACGACGCGCGACTGGAGATGCCCGGCTGGAGTACCGCCAGTTTCGGCGATGCCGGATGGCAGCCGGTGGTCGTCTTCGACGACCCGGGCATCGAACTGGTCGCCAGCCGCGCGCCGCGCGTGCGGCGGATCCAGGAGCTCCGCCCCATCGCGCCCCCCACCATGCCCAAGAACCGCAAGCGGTGGATCTATGACCTGGGACAGAACCTCGTCGGCCGGGTGCGGCTTCGCGTGACCGGCGGCAAACCGGGAACCACCATCGGCCTGCGACATGCCGAGATGCTGGATGAGCGCGGCAACCTCTACACCGAAGCCCTCCGCAGCGCTCGCGCCACCGATTACTACACGATCCGGGGTGATGGTGAGGAAATCTACGAACCACGCTTCACTTTCCACGGCTTCCGCTACGTCGAAGTCCACAACCATCCCGGCAATCCCGAGGATGACATCATCACAGCCGTTGTGCTGCACACGGACCTGGAGCCCACCGGCGAGTTTGAATGCTCCGATCCGATGGTCAATCGCCTTCAGCAGAACATCGTCTGGAGCCAGAAAGGAAACTTCCTGGAGATTCCCACCGATTGTCCCCAGCGGGATGAGCGTCTCGGCTGGACCGGCGACGCACAGGTTTTTATTCGTACTGCTTCCTTCAACATGAACGTTGCAGGATTTTTTCACAAATGGCTGCTCGACATGGCGGATTCGCAATGGGAAGATGGGTCCATCCCCTCGGTGGTTCCCCATTGCCCCAGCATCTACAAGGAAGGCGGTCCTGCCTGGGCCGACGCAGCCGTCATCTGCCCCTGGACGATTTACCTCTGCTATGGCGACCGCCAGATCCTCGAAGACCGCTATCCGATGATGCAGCGGTTTTTAGGGTATCTCCGCGAAACCTGCCCCGATCACATCCGCGCAGATGAGCGCTGCAAGTGGCGCGGTTATGGCGACTGGCTGTCCATTAACGCAGATACACCCAAGGACCTTATCGGAACGGCCTTCTATGCCCATTGCGCCGACCTCATGTCGCGCATCGCGCAGATACTCGACCGCCCTGAAGACGCCCAAACCTATCGCCAGCTTTTTGAGCAAGTCCGCGGGGCCTGGAACCGTCGCTACGTCACACCAGATGGCTTGATCGTCGCCCAGACCCAGACCGCCCATGTGCTGGCGCTGCATGTCGACCTGCTGCCCCAGGCCTTGCGCCAGCGTGCAGCCGACGCCTTGGTGCGCGACATCCGCTCTAGGGGCATGCACCTGTCTACAGGATTCGTCGGCACGCCCTATCTCAATCACGTCCTGACGAAAATGGGATACCTCGATGTAGCGTATGCCCTGTTACGACAGACGACGTTCCCGTCGTGGCTTTATCCCATCACACAGGGCGCCACCACGATGTGGGAGCGCTGGGATGGTTGGACGCATGACAAGGGATTCAGTGATTCAGGCATGAACTCCTACAACCACTACGCCTACGGGGCGGTTGGTGAGTGGATGTACGCGGTGGTTGCCGGGCTTGATCTCGATCCCACTCAGCCTGGCTATAAGCGGATCATCTTCCGGCCGCATCCGGGAGGTGGATTAACGCATGCCCGGGCAGCCCTGAAATCAATGCATGGCCCAATTGCCATCGCCTGGCGGATCGAGGGGGATCGGCTGTTGGTGGACCTGACGGTTCCGCCGAACACATCGGCACAGCTACACCTGCCCACCAGCGATCCGACAGCCATTACCGAAGGAGATCAACCAGTCGCCAAAGTCCAAGGCATCCAGCCCATCGGTACTGACAACGGCATCGCCCACTTCGAGCTGCCATCCGGCCGATATCGCTTCGCTACACCGTGGAGCCTCCCGCCCCCGACAAGTGAGCGAAAGTAGCCGCCGGGAACTAGCTTCTGACCTGTGTCGCCAGGATCCGTGCGATGGCTTCGCAGATCTCGGTGCGATGGATCCCGTTGAGCGCCAGGGCAAGCTGAGTTTCCATCAGTCCGTAAGGGATACCGGTATCGTAGCGCTGGCCTTCGATGTGAACGGCCCAGTACTTGTCGGTCTGCTGCCGCAGGAGTTCCTGTGCTGCGGTGAGTTGGATCTCGCCCTTCTCGCGGATGTCGTTTTTGATCAAATGCTCGAGACAATCAAAGATCTGCGGCGAGAAGACATGCTGACCGAAATGGCAGAGATAGTTGCCAGCCGGCAGCCCGGGTGTGACCAATGATTCACGCGCCTGTTCAATGGTGGGCTTCTCAACGATCAGTTCGGCTTTGTAAATGCCCTTGGCGGGGTCAATTGGGTTTCCGCGAATCGTCCCGAACAGGTGCAGCAGACGTTCGAGCGTCGGCTGAACGCTGGTAGCGGCATCGAGCATGTACTGTTCGAAGACACGGATCAGTTGGCGGGCACACCGTTCGCGGGCATCAGAAATATAGACATGATCCCCGAGCATCAGCAGAAACGGTTCATCGCCGACAAACTTCTTGGCTTGGTAGACGGCATGGCCAAATCCTTCCGGGGATGCCTGCTCAGCAAAGTGCAACCGTTCACCGAAGGCTGCCAGCTTCTCGGATTCGAGTATGGCCCAGTCTTTACCGCGGAACGTCTTGACCATCTGGTCGTCCAGCCGGCGGAAATACTCGCGATACTGCTTCTCCTCGCCCGGCTGGGTGATGATGCACAATTCCTCAATACCGCTTTCGATGGCCTCCTCACCAATGATCTGGATGACCGGCTTGGACAACCCGTCTCGATCCACCAGCGGAAACATCTCCTTCTGTACAGCGGTGGAAGCCGGATACTGACGTGTCCCGCGCCCCGCAGCGGTAATGACAGCTTTGCGAACCTTAGCCATTAAATGGTGCTCCTGCGAAATGTGACCCACGTCAGCCTAAACCGCGCAACGATCCCCTGCAAGCGTTTGCACACCTGAAATAGTAACTGAATTGTGCGGAATGTGTGCCGCGAATCGCTCAATTACTCCGGCGAGCGTCACTTGACGGGCAAGTTCCGGACGTCGATGCACACAGCGAACGCACTTGGCTGAGTCTATTTGCAGGGCGCGTACAGGATGGAACACCCCACGTCAGCGGGTCCGATCGTCTCCAGCACCAGCATCTTCATTGGTGCGGGGAACACCGCCTCTTTGGCCCACATCCGCCGGCACGGAGGAATCGCCCATACCGGTGCCGCCATACACCGTCGTACCGGGCCGACCCGCACCGCTGGGAACGCGCTCGGCAGCCTGGCGTTCTTCAGCCGTCAGCGGTGGATTATCCGACGGTGCAATCTGGGGATCCATGCCCGTCCCTCCATAAATGCGAACGCCCGAATCCCCGGGATTGGGTCCAGCCGGTTCCGTACGGAAATCAGCAGTGTCGTGGTCACTACACCCGAAAAACAATCCGCCACTGATCACAACACAGGCCAACCACAGTGCGGGAGAAGTCAGCCGTTTCATGTCAGGTCCACCTTTCGAGCTCGGCAATGTGATGAACTTGTTCATGCCCAAGCTTTCGCAAATGGCGGACCATGCCTCACGAAATGCCCGCACTGCCAATCCGCCTGCACAGTCAGCGGCGCCGACGCCGCCCCAGCGCAAATCCACCCAGCAACATCAGCATTCCGGTGGATGGCTCGGGCACGACACTCACGATCCCCTCCGAATAAAGGGCAGACGTGTCCCAGTTCAGCCCGCTGCCAAGAACCGGCAGATCGAGTGACGAGAATGTCCCCGTCAGCTCACCGCCGTAATCGAAAAGATCAAAGCTGTCACCAAAGGCAGGATCATAATTGGCCAGCGTAATCCGGAAGATCAGCGAGTTCAGGATGATGTCCCCTCCAACGCTCAGCCGGCCATAGCCATCCGCATCCGTACCGGACAAGACAAACTCCAGCACGTTGCCTTCCCGACTGCCGGTGCGCATGTCACCCTCAACAAGCACCTGCCCCCCCTCGTGCAGCATGAGATGTCCCGTGCCCTCATCTGTACTGCCAGCCTGGCCAATGATCAGGGAACTTGCCTCTACCTTCGAGCCTGCGCCGCTGACCAACACCATTCCGTGCCCGCTCGGCCAACCAAGAATGAAGGAGCTGGTCTTCACCGTGCCGCCGGCGCCAACTCCAAGCTGGCCGTCACCCCATCGACCGACGATGAACGTATTCCCAGCCTCCCAGATGGCCTGTTCCCCTCGAACAAACGCAAGGCCGGGCGCATTGGTGGCGCCGATTTCCACCTGCGTCGCCCACGCGCTGCCCCCATTTTCGATAGTCACCAGGGCGCCGCCGTCGGTGGGCGATCCGACAGTGACGATGCCCAGGTTCAGCCAGGTCGACCCCGTACCGCTGACCATCACCAGCCCCGTCGAGCCATTCTGCCCCCCCACAACGGCTCCCAGACTGCCCAGGTATCCCCCATTGTCAACCACGACCGCTCCCCCACCCCGTTCCCCGACCTGCAATGTCGACCCCAACGTCCATTGTGAACCCGTGCCGGAAATGAACACCTGACCGCTGGAGCCGGTTTGAACGCCCAGGATCGCTCCAGCGTCGCTCGAGACATCACCGCCATTCTCGATGATCACCGTTCCGGCCCCCCAGGTGCCTACTTGCAACTGGCCGCTGGAGTGCAGCACGGAACCAGTTCCCGTCACCTTGACCATCCCGGGGTCTGTCGAGGGGATTACCCCAACGTACCCGTCTATAGTCTCTACCCGGCCGCTGTTCTCGATCGTCAAGATCCCAGGACCGACTTCGAAGTACTGCGCGTTCGTCCAGGTCGATCCCAGTCCCGTGACGGTCACCACGCCGAGCGTTTCGTAGAAACCCACGAACCCGAACAGGTTGTATACACTGCCACCACCGGAGATCGTTAACGATCCCTGCCCGTCAATGCCGACCAGCAGACTTCCCAGCATTGACCAGCTCGAGCCGCTGCCGGAAACCCTAACCTCACCGATACTCCCCGGCGGGAAGCCCATATTGCTGGACTGGCTGAAGGCGCCGCCTCCGTTCTCAAGAATGAGCGTGCCCGTGCCGCCGTAGCCGACAAACAGGCTGTCTGCATTGCCGAAAATCGCCGCCGGGCCACTGACGGTCACATGCCCCACCGCGCCGCTGTTTAATCCGATATAGCCGGCTCCGCGCCTCACACTGATGGACCCGTAGGTCCCCAGCGTACCGGCGCCACCATTGCCAATGTAGCTCTGCGGCCCAATGAGCATACGCCCCGATTCGCCGCTCAGCGAACCAACCACCACACCTTCCACCCCGTCGCTGTCGCTGAAGTTGGTCACTGTCAGCAGCGGATTATTGGTGGCATGGGAGACAATCAGCCCGCTCGGCGGATCGACCGTCAGCGTGCCGTTGCTGATCGTCGTATCCACGTTGATGACCCGGTCCGCCCACGCCACACCCCCAGCCGAGCTCAGCCATGCCAGCAGGCCAACGCCCAGCACCGGATATGAACGGACACACGACTGAATTGCGGATGTTGCGAGCGCAAAATGTCCTGATCGACGCATCTTCTCCATTGTCGAACTCTCCACGTAACCATTGCTAGATGTCAGAAGGATGACGGAACCCGCGATGAAGGACATCCACCGCGCCACCCGCTTCATGAGGCGAGCAATCCCGCGTCGGCCAGCTTCCTAATGGCCAGCTCTCACTTGGAGCAAAAATATGGCGCGCGGGCGGCCTCACGTCAAAGCAAAATTTGACGAAAAAATTTCATCGTCTCTCCCTTACGTCGCTCAGGCAAAGCGCAGGATGATCTTGCCCTGAACAGAGACGGAATCACCCGGTGATGTACGCTGGCTTGACACGTCTGGGGCGCTTCGCTATTTCTGATCCATGGACCACCCCAAGATCCAACAAGACGGCATCACCTTTGACGACGTACTGCTGATTCCCGCCCGCAGCGATTTTGTTCCGGCTGATGCCGATACCCGCTCTCGCCTTACTCGTGAAATCGAGCTGAATATTCCCCTGGTTTCGGCGCCGATGGATACCGTGACCGAATCCGCCCTGGCCATTGCCCTGGCGCAGGAGGGAGGAATCGGCATCATCCACAAGAATCTGTCCATCGAAGAACAGGCCCGCGAGGTTGAGAAAGTCAAACGATCAGAAAATGGCGTGATCGTCGATCCGATCACCCTGCCGCCCAATGCGTCCATTGGCACGGCGCGGCGGATCATGAACGAGTTCAACGTCAGCGGGATCCCCATTGTGGATGGCCCGGGCAAAGGCACCAACGGCCTGGAGCATCGCACAACGGCTGTCCCCGGCGAGCCGCGGCCGAAGCTCCTGGGCATCCTGACGCGACGCGACCTCAAGTTTGAGGAAGATGACACCAAGCGGGTTGCGGACGTGATGACCAAGAGCAATCTCATCACCGCTCCCGAAACCACCACGCTGGATGAAGCTGAACGCCTGCTCTACAAGGCCAAGGTCGAAAAGCTCCTGCTGGTTGACAAGGACAACCGCCTGACCGGCCTGATCACGATGCGCGACATCGACAAGCTGCACCAGTTCCCTCAGGCTTCCAAAGACAGCCGAGGCCGCCTGCGGGTCGGCGCAGCCACAGGCGTGCATAACTACGACCGCGTGGAAGCGCTGATCGACGCCGATGTCGATGTCATCGTCGTCGA
>CAZSJB010000169.1:0-355 GCA_964606625.1 uncultured Tepidisphaeraceae bacterium
ATCCTCATGCGCAAGCGCATGCTCATCTACGAGAACACGCGCATGGAAGGCGACAGCGAGATCTGGGTGGTCCGCCTGCGCGGCCAGGAGCAGACGATGGACCTGCTCAACCCGAGGCTGACCGAAGAGCAGGTGGGCGAAGTCTCGCAGCAGCTCAGCGAGATCCTCAATGAGGAGTTGTGATGGTACATCAGCAGACGGCAGCGTTGAACCATCGGTCGGCTGAAGCAGCCCCTGCGCGCCGTGTTTTGCGCGCCAACGCCCCAGCCACGGTCATGGCCCGATGCACGACTGCGCTGCTGGCCCTGCTGCTTCCCCTCGTTTCCCTCGCCTGTGGCCCTGATCGGGTTCAGCC
>CAZSJB010000169.1:365-6932 GCA_964606625.1 uncultured Tepidisphaeraceae bacterium
CTATTATGGCCCGACCGAAACGATGGCTGAGGTGGTCAACCAGATCAACCAGAACAACCGCAACATCCCCACCCTCTGGAGCCGCCACGACTTCGAAGCCGACATCGTCGACGAAAACGGCCGCAATCATTTCGTCAATGGTGACGGCCTGTTGCTCTACCGTAAGCCCTTTGAAATGCGTCTCACCGGCGAAAAACCAATCGTGGGACAAGTGTTTGAAGTCGGCAGCACGCAGGACCGCTACTGGCTGCTCGTGCCCGAGCAGCTGCAAACCATGTGGTGGGGGAATTTTGAAAACGTCGGCAAGCCGTGCGCCCTGGATATCCCCATTCGCCCCGAGCTGATCCTCGAAGTGCTCGGCGTCAGCAACATCGAAACGGATTTCCTGGCTGAACCGGCGCCGGTCATGCGTTTCAACAATGATGCCGACGCCTACATGTTCATCTGGATCGTCCAAGGCCCCAATCGCCTGATTGCCCGCAAGGAAGTCTGGTACGACCGCCAAACCAAGCTGCCCAAGCTGATCCTGCTGTTTGACGATGATGGACGGATCGTACTGCGGGCTTATCTCTCGGAACACCAGCGCATCGCCGTTTCCGACCTGCCCGAAACGGAACAGCCGATGATCGCGACGCGCTACAACCTTTTTTTCCCGGACAGCGGATCGATGATGCAGTTCCGGCTGCGCGATCCCATGCTGTCCCGCCGGGGGTTCCCCAATGAACGGAGCATCCAGTTCCCGGCCAATCCGCCCATTCCACCCGATCGGATCATACAGGTTGATGAAAACTGCCGCGACTAAGCCCATTCGTATTCCCAGGCCCCTGACGGTCCTGATGACAGCGAGTGTGCTGCTGTCACTGATTCCCGGCGCACTGGCTCAGCCGGTGCACAACACCGACGTCATCGCCCATGGCACCGTCACGCGTCTGTACGTCGCCATGGCGACCCACGATCGCGAACCCGAAACATGGATCCAGTACCGCACCGCAGACCAGCCCATCTGGCGGCCTTTCGCCCAGTTTGAGCAGCGTGTCATCAGCCTGTCGCACATGGGCGGTGAACTGGTCGTGCTGCTGGAAAATGGTGCCTGGCAACTGATCTGGGACAACGGCCAGCGCGCCGGTCCGCCCCTGCCCGACCGCACACGGATTCTCGCCCTCGGTACCGATGGCAGCACTCTCTTTGCCGTCGGCCGCCGCCCGGCTGACAAAGTGCCCCCCATTCCCACGGCGCCGCCGGCCACCGTGCCTGCTGCGCCGGCTACCCAGCCGGCCCACAGCGTCGGCCTCTGGATCATGCAGCCGACAGGATGGTCGTTCCTGCTCGATCTGCCCCAGAATCTGGATCCGGATCGACCCGAGCAGGTCAGCCTGATCGCCTATCAAGGCCAGCCCATCGTGGCTGTCCGCAAAGACCAGTCTCTGCGGATCCTGCGGCTGAGCAACCAGACCTGGCAGACCATGGCTGAACTGGATCTGCCGCAGCGTAGCTGGTTCAAGCTGGTTAGAGCCGATCGCCCGGTGCTCTGGCTCGCCGCTGAAACCGGCCCGGGACAAATCTTGTTCCTCGACGAAGAAGCCTCAAAACCCATCGATCTCGTCCCCCCTGGGGATCTGTCCCAGCCGACGGCGCGTACCCTGGCTGCCTTCGATAATCTGCTGTACCTGGTCTTTGCTCGCGAGGAAAAACTGGCGGTCCAGAGCTATCAGCCCAATGGCACCCCCCAGGAAGAGCTGGACACACTGGCCCCCCCGCATCCGCCCACCGATCCCCGCATCAATGAGCTGATCCACCTGGTGGTCCTGGCAGCGATGCTGTTCGTGCTGGTGACCACGCTGCGACAGCGCCGGCTTGACCCGATTGCTCCCGAAGCCATGAAAGAGGTACAGCTTGCTGCGCTGGGACCACGATTGCTTGCGGGATTGATCGATGTTTCACCTTTCCTGGGTGCGATGATCTGGGTCGTCTCCTGGGCACAGTCCATGCCTGATCCCGTGGAAGCCCTTGCCCAGGCACGTGCCCAGTGGCCGGTCCTGCTGGCAACAGGTATCTACATCGTCCACACGCTGGTGGGTGAAGTCTTTTTCAATCGATCATTCGGAAAATGGTGCTTGAAGCTGCGGATCGCGGGGATTGATGGCCATCCGCCCACTCCGACGGCTGCAGCGATGCGCAACCTGTTGCGCATCATTGACCTGGTGGTGCTGTTCCCCCTGCCGCTGCTGCTGGTGCTGTATACCCCCTTGCGGCAGCGGATCGGCGACATCGCCGCCCGGACGATCGTCATCCAGGATCAGCCCGAAGGGACTCCACCGAAACCGCTGGACGACGAGAAATCCGAGGTCTGACCGAAGCGTGAATGTCCGTGCCTGATCGCGGCGGCTGGTCATCTTCGCGCCGCACTCGTATGATTCGCTCCTCCGATGACAACCGCAGCTATTGCCAATCTCGGTCAGAACACCAAGGACGCTCTGGCGTCGTTTGGCTCTTTTTGGTGTTTTGCGGGACGGACTTTCGGATGGCTGTTCCGGGGGGCACTGGCGTGGCGGAACATGCGGCTGCTGATTCCGCAAATGTATGAAATCGGAGTGCGGTCGGTTCCTGTGATCGCGATTACAGGCGCGTTCATCGGCATGGTGATGGCGGTCGAGACGCACACGCAGTTCAAGACCATCGGCCAGGAACAGCGTCTGGGCAGCATCATCAACCTGTCGGTGGTGAAGCAGATCGGCCCGGTGCTGGCGGCCGTCATGCTGGCCGGCCGTGTTGGCGGTGCGCTGACGGCTGAACTGGGAACGATGAACGTCACCGAACAGCTTGACGCCATGCGGGTTATGGGCGCCGATCCCATCCGCTACCTGGTGGTGCCGCGATTTGTTGCCTGCGTCATCCTGACACCAATCCTGACGATTTACAGCGACCTGCTGGGGGTGCTGGGAGGATGGTTCATCGCGGTCAAGACACTGGGGGTGCCCGATGAGCCTTACTGGTTTTATTCAGCGCAGGGAGTTGATACCTGGCAGGTGATGGAAGGCCTGATCAAGAGTGTCTTCTTCGGGGGTGCGATCGGCTTGATCAGTTGCTACAAGGGATTCCATAGCGGCGCCGGAGCCGCGGGCGTGGGCCGCGCCTGTACCGAGGCGTTTGTCGCCAGCTTTATCTCGATCATCATCCTCAACTTCTTCTTTGCGCAGTTGTTGAAGGATTGGTACATCGCGTTGTACGGAATCCAGGGGATTTTTGGGTAGTATTCCCGTTATTGGCCATTCCTGACTGTCATGGCGTTGATCGAACTCCGCAACCTCCACAAACGCTTCGGCCGGCTGGTCGTGCTCGATGGGGTCGATCTGAAGATCGAACAGGGCGAATCGGTTGTGGTGATCGGCGCCAGCGGCAGCGGCAAGAGCGTGATGCTCAAGCACATCGTCGGCCTGCTCAAACCGGACCAGGGCGAGGTCTGGTTCGATGGCGATCGGATCGATACGCATCCCGAGCGGGAGCTGATGCGGATTCGCCGCCGGTTCGGGTTTCTGTTCCAGATGGGCGCGCTGTTCGACTCGCTGACCGTCGAGGAAAACATCGCCTTCCCCATCCTCGAGCACACCTCCAAGCCGGCTGACGAAGTCCGCCGGATCGTGCAGGAAAAGCTCCGCATGATCGGCTTGCCCGATGTAGGGCCCAAGATGCCAGCCGACCTGTCCGGCGGGCAGCGCAAACGTGTCGCCTTGGCCCGGGCCATTGCACTTGATCCTGAAGTAATTCTCTACGACGAGCCGACCACCGGCCTGGATCCGATCCGCTCGGATGTCATCAACGAGCTGATCCTGATGCTCAAGCGGGAGCTGAACGTCACCAGTCTGGTGGTAACCCACGATATGCAAAGCGCCTTCAAGGTCGCCGACCGCATTGTCATGCTGCACGAAGGCAAAATCGTCTTCGACGGCACCCCTCAGCAGGTACGCGAAACCGACAACCAGATCGTCCGGCGCTTCGTCATGGGCGAAGCCAGCCCCGAGGAACTGGGTGTCCTGGATATCACAAACAATGGAACGGTTGAGGAGCGCCGCTCCATGCGGATGCAGAAGTAGAGGCTGATTCCCCTCCACCGCCTGCCAATTCTGCAACGCGACATGACCTCCCTATGGACGCGACAAGGGCGCCTCGCCAGTGCGGATCTGCATGGCGAGGCGCCCTGTCATTGAATCTTCAACGCTGGAATCGGTGTCCGGGATTGCTGTGGTAAAAATATCACACCCCGCGCGCCAGGAAGCCGCCGTCGACGATGATCGTCTCGCCGGTGGTGTAGCTGGCGCTGGGGCTGGCCAGGTAGATGGCGGCGCCGACGAGCTCTTCGGCATAGCCGAAGCGGTCCAGCGGCGTGTGCTTGCGCAGCCATTCCCCGCGCGGCGTGCCCTCGATCAGCGGACGGTTCAGATCGGTTGGAAAAACGCCCGGCGCGATGCCATTCACACGGATGCCGTACTGGGCCCATTCGTTGGCCAGGCCACGGATCAGCCCCATTACGCCGCTCTTGCTGGCTGCATAAGCAAGCACTTCGCTGAGGCTGATGAAGCTGTTGAGCGAAGCAATGAAGATGATGTTGCCGCGCTCGCCCTTGGCGTCGGGCTGCTGGTCCTTCATGATCCGCCCTGCCTGCTGGGCGACGATGAAGCTGCCGGTGAGATTGATGCGACAAATCCGCTCAAACTCCTCGACGGACATTTCCAGCGAAGGCTCTTTCTTGATCACCCCGGCTGCGTTGACCACGACGTCGATGCGGCCGAACTTCTCAAGAGTGAACTTCATGGCCGCCTCGACGCTGGATTCCTCCCCGACGTTGATGGTCGTGGCGTGGTGGCCTTCGCCCAGCTCCTTCTGGATGGCTGCTACTTTGTCGGGGTTGGTGGACCCGGCGACAACCTTGGCGCCGGCTTCGGCGAAGCCGAGGGCAATCGCCCGGCCGATACCGCTGGTACCGCCGGTAACCAGACAAACTTTCCCGCTGATATCCAACCCTTTATATGCCATGTCGTTCCTTTCTTTTGTAAACAATCCTCAGCCCTGAAGGGTATAGCTTTCATTTGCATCACGCAAATGATCGGCATGTGTCTTGCAGGCATTTGGCCCGTTCGCCGCACCAGCGGTATGTCATATCCCCCCAGGACCCTCCACTAGAGGACAAACTCATGAAATCCTCACTCTCTCTGCTGACGGTTTTGCTGCTGACAGGTGGGCTGGTCGCGACAGCAGCAGGCCAGGAGACCGACGCCCGCAACAATCAGGCACTCGAACAGACCTTGCGGGAGCTGTTCCCTGAAGAGGCGGTCGAGTTTGACGAGCGCACACCCATCGAGATGCGCGTGGCGACCGAATCGATGATCGATCGCACACTCGAGCCGGGCCGCATCACCACCGCCTTCACCCAGCTCAGCCGCGTAAATCGCAATGCACTGGGCGAGCTGAGCGAGCAGCACGCCCAGACGCTGGAGCGAGAACTCCAGGCATTTGAGCGTGCCTTCGAAGCGCGATACGGCCAGCCGATGAACATCCAGAAATCCCCCCTGCTGGAAGGGGCCCCCACCGTTCGCGCGCTGGTGCGCGATGCCGATGCGATCACCCGCCTGCCCTACCGGCCGATTGCTCCACCGCATGCCCGTGACACCGCCCGGACTCAGCCGAATGAAACAGATCAGGCCCAGCCCGCTGCCGCCGGTCGACAGCCCTATGGCGCCTCGGCTAAAACCTACGGCATTGACGACGACTCCAAGATTGGTGTGCTGGCGCTGCCCGCCAAGGGTGGCATTCCGGATCTGATCGTGACGGCTGTGGAAGAATCGCGACCGGGCGCCGGCGACATGGCGGGCGACTGGCGCGTGATCATCCCCCTGCAGGTGCGGGCGGACACGATTGCGGTCAATGTCGCCCAGCATCTGCGTAATCTACGTCAACGCCAGGACGATTGGCCGGAGAACCCGCAGGAAACCCGCGAGATTGTCGCGCGGCGCGTGTTGATGTCCTACTACAACATCAACCCCCGCGGACAGCCCGGCAACACCCAGTCCGGCAACCAGCAGCAAACGCCCCGACAACAGCAGCAGCAACACCAGCAGAACTGATGCCCACTGGGTGCATCAAAAACTACGCACAGGTAGCGTGGGTTTCAGCCCGCGCCACCTGTGCGCTTTTCAGTCGTAGTCATCCGGGATGGCATCGAGATCTCGGTAGGTTCGCGGGCGCGAAACCACCGAAGGTGCGATCTCTTCATCATCTGCCAGGTGGCGGTCGGTCGATCCGGTTCGAACGACCGGCATGGGAGGCAGGATGACAGGCGGAGAGTTGCTCGGCTTGTCCGCCTTCTGGGGCTTCTCTTTCTCTTTTTTCTCTGCCGACCTTTCCGTTGCCTTGCGCGGAGATTTAGCGGGTTTGGTCGCTGCTGGAGCCGCCTCTGCGGCTTCGGCAGGCGCCTCATCTGAGGATGAGGACGTATCTGCCTTTGCATCCGCCTGTGGCATTTCGGCGGCAGACGGAGTGTCGTCCGCCTGCTCCTCAGCCGGTTGATCCGCA
>CAZSJB010000170.1:0-6875 GCA_964606625.1 uncultured Tepidisphaeraceae bacterium
ACCTTGAAAAGTCCGATAAATTTCCAGAAGATCGGAGGTTTTCCCCCATGCGATTGGTACGGGACACAGACTGGATGGATATGCAAGAGCCGCAGCAAGCCGCCGCAGACGCCGATGATCGAATCAAGTCCGAAGCCCCGGACGGTGAAATCGAACCCGCAGCCGATCCTGCGCAGGAAGCATCCGAGAACGATCCGCAGATCGACCTGGGGATTCTCGAAGCCCTGCTGTTCAGCACGCACCATCCTCTCACCGCCGGCCGATTGGCTGAGCTGATGGAACTGGAATCCACCAAGCCGATCCGCCCCGCCATCCGTCGCCTGAACGAACAATACGAACAGACGGGGCGCAGCTTCCGCGTCGAACAGGTCGCCGGTGGATACCAGCTCCTGACGCTCCCCGAGTACGGCCCCTACCTCAAGCGTCTGCATCAACGCGAAGCCGACGCCAAACTCACCAAAGCAGCCCTCGAAACGCTCGCCATCATCGCCTACAAGCAGCCGATTCTGCGGGTCGATATCGAAGCCATCCGCGGCGTTGCCTGCGGCGAAACCATCCGCAGCCTGATGGAAAAACGCCTGGTCAAGATTGCCGGCCGCGCCGAAGAACCTGGCCGCCCGATCCTTTACGGAACAACCAAGCGATTCCTGGAGCTGTTTGGATTGAACAGCCTTAAGGATCTTCCCAAGAGCGAAGAGCTCACACCGAAAAAGTCATAATCGCGATGAAGGCCAGCCATGCCGCCCAGCCGATCCGGCAACCCGTGTAATCCATTCCGATGACGTTATCTCTCCTGTATTACATCACCGGTCATGGCTACGGCCACGCGATGCGCAGCGCGCGGGTGATCGAGGAGCTGTTGCGCCTGCGAGATGACCTGGTGGTGCATATCCGCACCAGCGCACCGAAAACCATCTTCGACGCCCTGGGGCCGCGCGCGATCTATCACAACGTCGAACTCGACCCCGGCAGCCTGGAAATCGATGCCCTGACGATCAACTGGCCGGCGACGCTGGCGGCGGTCCGCCGCACGATCGACGAAAAAGAGACGATCGTCGCCCGGGAACAGGCCTTCATCGCTGAACACGACATCCGGCTGATCGCAGCCGATATCCCCTTCCTGGCGGGATACGTCGCCGAAGCGGCCCATCTGCCCTGCTGGGCAATCGGCAACTTCACCTGGGACTGGATTTACCAGACCCAGGTCGATTCACCGGATGATCCGATTCTACGGGCGGTCACGGCTGGCTATCAGAAGATGACCGGCTTGCTGCGGCTGCCGTTTCCGCATGAAACGCCCCAATTCAAAACCGCGATTGACGTTCCGCTGATCACCTCGGCCTCGGGGCGGAGGAAGGA
This sequence comes from uncultured Tepidisphaeraceae bacterium, assembly GCA_964606625.1. Taxonomy (GTDB): domain Bacteria; phylum Planctomycetota; class Phycisphaerae; order Tepidisphaerales; family Tepidisphaeraceae; genus CALEKX01. Next base: position 1,360 of record CAZSJB010000170.1, read on the forward strand.
CAATCCAACCCATCCACCGCGCATCCTCATCGCCCAGCGAGGCGGGATGGCCCTAGAGGCGATTGAGCGCGCGGTGCGGGCGTGTCCGGAATTTCAGTTCATCGGCTGGAACATCCTGCCGCCGGGCGGATCAGCCGACGCGACTCGGCGCGAATCCCTGGCCCGCCTGGAGCAATGCGGCAATTTCCACATGGTCCATCAAGGTAACGGAATCACTTTCAATGAAGTGCTCGCAAGCTGCACCGCTGTGATCTCCAAGCCCGGCCATGGCATCGTCAGCGACTGCATCGCCCTGGGAGTAGGGCTGCTCTGGCCGCCGCGCGATTACTTCCGGGAAGATGACATGCTGATGCACCTCTCCAAGCCCTACCTGCGCTCTCAGCCGATTGGACGTGAGGCGTTTTTCGCAGGCCAATGGCGGGAGGATCTACTGGCGCTCCTCAACCAGCCCCAGCCTCCGCGAACACTGCCCATCAATGGCGCGTCCGTCGTCGCAGCCCGTCTGGTTGAACAGCTAGCTTGAACAGCTGGCTTGAGGGGCACACGCCTCCCTCCCGAATCCACTGCTTCCTGTCCACCGATCCAATAAAGAAACCCCCAAGCCAATGGCCCGGGGGTTTTTTTCATCAAACAAGGTTACAGGATCCGCGATCAGTCCGCAGCGACCTGCGAACTGAGAACGGGGAACGACTGCTCCTCGCGCTCGCGGGTGATGATGATGGTCGGCTTGACCAGGATCAGCAGGATCTGGTCGTCCTTGGCCATCGAGCGGTTGGTGAACAGGCGCTTGAGGAACGGCACCTTGCTCAACCCGGGAACACCCTTCTCACGCTCGATCTCGGCAGCCAAGGTCTGACCACCCAGCAACAGGGTACCACCATCCGGGACAGTCACGTAGGTCTGCACGGTGGTGATGGTCAGGTCAGGCAGCTGCACCTGTCCGCCCGGAACCGCCGGGGAGTCTTCCCCGATGCCGCCGGGGGCAGCCGACTGGAACGTGAACTCGGTGAACTGGTTGAACGAGGTCAGAACCGGTCGCAGGTCCATGTCCACATACTTACGGTCCGGGCTGACGGCCGCACGTACGTAGAAGATGATACCGGTGTCCAGAGCCTCGATTTCGGGGTTGAACAGACCCACGCTGCCGACGACCGGCTCCAGGTCAGCCACATAGTACTGCCGGCGAACCACCATCAGCAGGGCTTCCTGGCCGTTGTAGAGCGTCACGCGCGGAGCGTTGACGGTGGCTGAGTTGACCGAAGCCTGCGTGGCCCGGATCAGGAAGTCCGCCTGGAAGTCATCCAGGAACGTTCCGCTGAGCGTCAGCGAAGGCGTGAAGTCCGGATCGTTGCCGATGCTGCCCGGGATCGAGGTGACCGGCCGCTCGGTGAAGCTGCTGGTATCCTGGCCAACCGTAATCCCGCCGGGGAAGTTGCTGCCGACGTCGTTGAACTGGAAGTCAATGTCGATGCCGACGTCTTCCAGGTAGTTGCGCGAGACGGTCAGGAAGCGGGCTTCAATCGCGATCTGCACGCCACGTGCCTGGCGGAGCTGCGAGAGAATCTCGCTGATCGTCGCATGGTTCTTGGGCGTCTGGACGATGACCAGCACACCCGAGCGCGGCCGCTCGGTGATGGTGCCGCGGGCATCGATGTTGTTGTCCTGCCACGATTCCTCGGGAACCGCCTGGCGGAGCATTTCAATGATGTTCTCGACGTCCTCGGCGCGCTGCTCGGCGAGATCATCCGCGTCGTCCTGATCTCCGAACAGGCCGCCGCCCCCACCGCCGCCGCCGAAGCCGCCGCCGCCCCCGCCGCCGAAGCCGCCACCGCCCCCACCGCGGCCGGTGCCGCCGCCGCCAGTGCCACGGGTCAGCACGTCGGCGTCAGGACGGTTGATGGGCTGCGGTGTGAGCAGCAGGTCGTTCAGGTCGTAGGTGCGCGGGATGAAGACCGCATTCTGCGCCAGGTCCTCAGCGGTGGAGATGGTGATCACGCCATCTTCCACGGTGTAGTCCAGTTGCACGCGCGGCACGGGGACACTGCCGGCATCCTGGAGGATGACCTGCAGCGCCTTGCTCAGACGCACGTCACGCAGCCGCGCCGTCACCGGCGTGCTGGTGTCAATCGTAGCCGCCTGGAGAGCACCCCAGTTGACGTAAATGTTGGCTCCGGTCAGGTCGCGCAGGAAGTCGATCGCGTCTTCAAGGCTGACCCGCTCGAACCGAATCTCGGGCAGGCGCCGCTCCAGCAACTGCTGGGTCGCGATGTCTTCCGGCGACAGCGACTGCTCTTCAGCCACCAGGCGATCCCGGCGCTCGGACAGCTCCGGCCAATCGTCGGGATAACGGAAGATGTCATCGTAAGGAATCAGCTTTTCGCGAGCCTGGTTCAGCTGGAGCTCGAACTGATCACGATACTGCTGTTCAAAGCGCGACTGATCCGCAATGACCGAGTAATCCTGCACGATCGGCAGGACGGACGAGGCGTACTCGTTGGTCGGATCCAGATCGAGGATCTGCCCCAGCACGTTGGATGCCTGCCGATAGTCGCGGCGAGCGATCAGGCGCTGGGCGTCTTCGATCAGTTCGCGGATGGTCGCTTCGCGCTGCTCGGCTGCGATGCGGGCCTGCTCCTGCTGATCCCGCAGGACGGCTTCGGCACGAGCGCGGGCCTCGGCTTCACGAGCCTCGGCACGAGCGCGGTCCAGCCCGGCCTGCGAGTTGGCGATGATCTGCGACGCCTCGCGAACGCGCTCGGGCGGCAGCAGCGTCGTCGTTGCCGACAGGGCCACGCGGGCCTGGTCGAGCTGGCGCTGCGCCTCGACATACTCGCCGCGGGCAACCGCCTCGCGGGCATTCTCAATGTTCTGGTTGAAGGTGTAGTTGAACTCGTCGATGGCGATCTGGATTTCGCGCTCACGGACGTCGAGCGTCGTGGCGGGCACACCGGTCACCAGGGCCAGCATCTGGGCACGACCCTGACGGGCGGCTTCGTTATCCGGAGCCAGCTCGACCGCCTGCGTGTAAAGCTCCAGTGCTCGCTGGTAGTCATTGGCAGACTGTGCGGCCCGCGCCTGATCGACCAGAGCCTGGGCACGGAACTGCGCGTCCTGCTGGCGGACGCGTTCGATCTGGGCGGTGGTTTCGAGGGCTTCGCGCGCCTCGGGATCCGGCTGGATCGCCAGCGCATCCGCCGGCGGCGTGGTGACGCCCGGCTGGGCATCGGCCTGCGCTTCAGCGCTCAGGCGCTGATCGATGCGGCTGATGTAGCGTGCGGGAGAATCTTCAAAGAGCCCGCCGCGATAGCCGTATTCCTGGGCTTCGAGGAACCGGGCCCGAGCGGTCTGCAAATCACCCGCCCGGTAGGCTTCGCGACCGGCGCGATAGGCCTCACGAGCGAGGGCGGCGCGTTCCTGCCGCGAAAGCTGAGGTGCGGGGCCTTCCGCAGAAGCATCGGCTTCGCGATCCGGCTGGGCAACCACTGGCTGATCGTCGGGTGTGACGACAACTTCCGCTTCGGCCTGCGGCTGGGCGTCATCGCCGGGCTGCACCGCGACCTCGCCCTGGACAGAGGCTTGGCCGGATTCCGCCAGGCGGCGGTCAATGTCATTCAGGTAATCCTGGGGGCTGCGCTTGAACAGGGGTGCGCGGAAGCCAGCCTGACGAAGCTGCTGGAACTTCTGACGAGCCGCCTGGAGGTTGCCCGCATTGAAGTCTTCAACGGCGCTGGCATAGAGAGACTGAAGATTGGCGCGCTCGGTGCCGCTTGCAGCTTCGGCGATGGCGATCTTCTCGGTCGCCTTCTGACGGGTGGCGGCGTCGGCGAAGCGGTTGCGGGCGGCGTTGCGGTAATGCTCGATGGCCTTGGCAGTATCGCCGGCGTTGAGCGCTTCTTCACCCAGTTCGAACTGTGCCCGGGCCTCCTGGCGCTGCTGAGCTGCCTGCTGGGCGCTGGCGAGGGTGTCATTGAGGCGTTTCTGGTCGGCTTGGGAAAGATTATCGGCTTTAACCTGGCGGAGCAGCGCGACGGCTTCTTCGTACTGATCGGCCTGGTAAAGCTTGAGGCCCTGGGCGAGGATCTCGGCGTCGGACAGTTCCTGGTCCGAAGCGGGGATGGCCTGGGCAGGGTCGAGCTGTGCCAGCAAGTCCGCGTCGAACACCGGGGCGTCCTGGGCTCGTGCCGGAGCCGGATCGAACCAGAGCAGCGGAACGGTCATGGCAACAGCGAGCGTGAGGGCGGCCTTACGGCTGCGCGCACCACGGGGAGGTGGAGTGTATGTCGCGGACAACGCGGCGTGGGAGCAGATCTTGGAAGTCATGTTGATGGATACGGGGGAAACGGACCCGATGCGGTTGAAGAACACGATGTTCCTCCTTTAAGGCGAAAGCGAACTTCCGCTGAAGGTAACGACGAGCCACGCTCGTCTGGCCCATCGGCTGCGCGCCACCGCAACCGATGCCACTTCGCCGCGGCGGGTCACGCCCTGCCGCCGGACTGCGTTACAGACCCGCCAAACCGTGCATCCCCTGCCCATCCGCTCCAGCGCCGATTGCAGCGACTGCGACGGGCATCAGCCATGAAGGGGCGGTAAAATACGGCTAAAGGATGCATGTGCGGGAAACCGGTCTTGATGTCTTATCCCTGATGTCAGATCCAACGAAACCCGGCCTGGGTTTCACCGGTGCGGCGTGTAGACGCCCGTCTCACCGCCGAAGATGCCGCAGTCGGAGTCGGTCGCTGGGCATTAAACCACATCGAGGCATGCTCACGGAAATAGAAGCACCTCTCGCGACAGCCTCTATCACCCGATTCAGTCTGGGTTTATCCGCAGGCGCCACATCACAAAGTTGCGTTGCGCCAAACGAACCGAGCCGGGCGGGGAGTCTATTCTAACGCTGCGGTCCATGCAAATAAAATCATCTATATCAGCCATATCCAATCGGCTAAATGCCCTCCAGCACGCCAGTGAAGGGTCTTATCGGAACCACGACCCGCAAATCATTGCCGATTTCACATTTACCCCCCAACTAGCCCCCGGGTGTCTCCTGTTATCAGGCTCGCTCATGAGCAAGAAAGCGACGCCCCGCCCCCGGCGACCAAGCAGTCATTCTGACGGATCGGGAAGGCCAAAGCATTCACGTGCCGTTGGACCTGGAATCCTTTACGGGACATGATCTGCACAGCGACAACGCCGCTCAGCGCAGCTTGACGGCTGCGCTGTAGACCTCGTCGACCCCCAGTTCCTCCAGCGGATCGTGGTGGATGGTTGTCACCTTCGGCCCCCACGGCCGCCAGACATCGGGCGTGGTCGGGCCAAACAGCGTCAGCGTAGGCAATCCGATAACCCCCGCCAGATGACCGGGGCCACTGTCATTTCCGATAAAAGCGCCGCCCTGGGCGAGTTCATCGAGCAATTCGAGATAGGTCTGGGGTGTGCGGACCTCGCAGACCTGCTCCAGAGCATGGATGCGATCTGCTGGCCAGCGATCGTGTTCGACTTCCCCCAGCAGAACG
>CAZSJB010000171.1:0-1225 GCA_964606625.1 uncultured Tepidisphaeraceae bacterium
CGCGCCCACCACGCCCGAGGCGGACGAGGTGTTCGACGCCCGCGGCGTGATCGTGACGACGATCTTCCGCTTCAAGGACGCCGGCCTGGACACAATTCCCGGCGGCGGGGGGGAGATCTTTGCCCCACGCGTACGGCGGCGGATCGGCATCGGCAAGTGCACGGGAGATGACTGGCTTCGTGTGATGCGGGTAGCCCATGAGGAGGGAATGAACACCAGTTGTACGATGCTCATCGGGCACATTGAGTTTGTGCGCGAACGCATCGAGCACATGGCCGCTCTGCGGGACATGCAGGATTACGCCCTGTCGCTGCAATCCGGCACCAGCCAACAGGCTGCAAGCAGCGAAGTGCTGGAGCGCGTCATGGCACGCTGGGCGGGTGTTTTTGCAAAATCGACGCTGCCAACCCCGCATGACCCGCTGCCTGCGGTGGGCAGCTACACCGCCTTCATCCACTGGCCGTTCCAGCGTGAGAACACACCGCTGGGACGAGCCAAGGAATGGGATCCGGACGTGTACGGGCCGTTTGATGATTCGACCCACGAAGACATCCTGCGCGGCCGTGTGGTCCGAATGGCGGGTGCCGATGAGTACCTGCGCATGCTGGCAATCGCGCGGCTGTACTTTGACAACATCCCCAATCTCCAGTCATCGTGGGTCACGATGGGGCCGAAAATCGGGCAGATTGCGCTGATGTTCGGCGCCAACGATATGGGGAGCGTCATGATGGAGGAGAATGTCGTTTCGGCGGCTGGGACGACGTTCAAGCTCAACGAGCGTGAGATCTGCCGGCTGGTCCGCGATGCGGGATGGATCCCGGTGCAGCGGGATCAGTACTACAACGTGCTGCGGCGACATGACGGACCTGACTCGCCGGATCTGGTTCCCTTGCCTGATCCGCCGGTTCGTCAGGTGCGCCAGATTGATAAGCAGTACATCGGATCGGCTCCCGGCATCGATGACGGAGCCGACCAGAGCGTTAAGGTGCAACTGCCGCTCCTGGGAACCTAAGGCGCACCTGTCCTCCTTCACAGAGCAGTACACTTTTAACACCCGTAATTTGCCATTTTATGGCCTGCGGCACGGGGGTTGCTCTCCTTTGGCTGTCCGGCTTGTTTACCCGCCGGTTCAGTCGATAGGGTGCTGATGCGGTTCCGTTGTGTGACGGTGCGTGTCGGCGCTGGGACGTGAAAGGAGAGTCGGTCATGGAACCGCTGCTTACGC
>CAZSJB010000171.1:1235-6835 GCA_964606625.1 uncultured Tepidisphaeraceae bacterium
GTCTTTTTTGTGATAGCCCTGGTGGCCTATGTCCTGGGTGCTCGGGGTGTTGCTGGAATGAGTGCTGGGATTGGCAGGACGCTGTTGTTTGTCTTCCTGGTGCTTGCGGTCATCTTCCTGATTGTCGGATTGTTATAACAGGCCGATGACAACGTCCTTGGGGGGGCATATTCCCATAAGGGAAGTCTGATATTATGCACCGGCTGTAGCGCGTTCTCCTTGCACGCGTTGCAGCCGGTTGCTCTTGTATGGCAGGCTGGTGCGCATACGCTAATGTTTGATCATGGCGATGGTTAAGCACCTGGTTCATTCGATCCTGCGCATAATCTGCTTGATGATGTTGACCCTGACAGCGACGTCATGTGCATCAGACGATCTGTCCATGGCCCGCGGGTTTGACCTGCCCACCACCGGACCGACACGCATGAATCGTGTCCCGGGAGGATATGAACTGATCAACCGCCAGGTACGGGTGGTCATCGACGAGCGGCACGGCCATCTTGTTTACTGGGGATCGGTCGATGGACGACAGAACCTGCTCGATCAACAGGGTGTGGAGATTCACCTGGTGGATGTGAAATCCAGCCTGCCCGAAGGGTACATCGAAAAGCGCGACGACCAGACCTGGCAGTACATTGGCGATGATCCACAGGCAGGTGTGCGCTGGCGGCGCATTTACTGTCTGGAAGGGCTGTCCCTGCTGGCAACGTTCATTGTACAGAATACAGCCGATCAGCCTCTGGACACTTTGATGCTCGTGCGGGCACACCTGGCTGAGCCGGGCCCGCGTCGGATCCAGCATGCCGATCTGTTTACCATGCAGTCACCGCTGGGCATGGTCAGCATTCGCGGATTTCGCGAGCATCCTTTTACCGGCACCTACGACCAACCATCGGCAACGTTGCTCAGTGACCGTTTTCAGCTTCAGCCGGGTGAGCGGTACAGCTTTACGACCGAGTGGCGGCTGGATGTCACCTTTGGAAGTGAAACACGGTAAGCCCGGCTGCCGCATTCGGTTTCACCCAATCTCATTCCAGGTTCAGAAGCACCTGGTCCAGCAGGAATGGATCAGCCCACTGCTGGGCAGCCACGATCTTGCGATCCGGTGAAATGACCACAGCGCCATTGGGAAAGGCGTTGTAGGCACGCACAGTGCAGTCGTCCATGTCATCCAGGGCAATGGGTAGCTTGACTCCTAAGGCCCGCTGCGTGGCGATGGCAGCAGCACGGCGGTTACTCTTGTCTCGGTGCTGGGCAACCCTGATTCCTTCATCCCGGTTGCGCTGGACTTCCCACTCACCAACGGCATGGGCTTCGCGCGTGTACACGATCAGGAAATGAGCCCGACGGGCATGCGCTTTGGCAAGCTGATTGAGCATCGGGATCTGCTGGCGGAAAGAAGGACAGGAGTAACTTCCGAAGATCAGTACGACGGGCTGGCGGGGCAGCCGGTTGAGGGTCAGCCGCTTTCCATTGAGATCCGTCAGGCTGATCGGTGGGGCTTCACTGCCCGCAGCCAGCGGCTGGCCCGCTCGCCTGAAACGCAGATCCTCCTCAGAAACAGGCAAGGTTTCCGGCAGGGAATAATCCGGCAAAGCGCTCGCTTCCGGCGGCTGTGCCACCATTGGCTCACTGTTGCGTCTACTCACAGGTTGGGAGGCGGGAGGCGGGACTTCAGATTGCTGCTGCATTCGTTGGCGCAGTGCCTGCTGTTGCTCGAGGGTAAGGATACGGGCGACTTCTGATCGCGCTTGGGCTGCAATCTCGCGGGATTTACGGCGAGCGGCTGACGGATCGGTACGACGAAGCTCCGCCAAGCCGGCGGATTGCTTGCGCATCTCAGCGAACAGGCTGTCCAGTTCCTGGCGCTGTTCGGCGGATAACTCCAGTTCTGAAATAGCGGCGTGGAGCTGCTCGATTCGGTCGGTAATCGGCGCCGGCTGGGCAAATAAGGGAGCTGCCAGCAGGATAATCCATATACAAACGACCTGTCCCAGGCGGGAATGACGCATTGCACTCATTCTACCGTCTGGGACGGGCGTTTGTTGTAACGGTCCTGCGGGAAAGCCGATCACCAGGACACATTTACCCAAGAGGGTTTCCGGTTGTGCTACTGCTGGACGTTATGTTCCTGGAGATCTTCCAGCACCTCCTGCAACGCCATCACAATGTAGGAGGTGACGATGACCGGATTGTCCTCCATCCATTTGCGGTTGCCCGCCCAGGAGCCGTCTTCATTCTGAAGCGTTTCAAGTTTGTCGATCAGCATCAATCGCCAGTCCAGCTTTTCGCCGTCGAGCGTAGTGATGATCGGCTCATCGTAGACATTCAGGGCACGGGCGAGTGTGTGGTAGTAGTAATACAGACCCCAGTCTGCGTAAGCGGGATTGTTTTGGCTCATCCCGGGATTCTCGTCGAGCGTCCAGTTGGAGGTGATCCAATCCCAGGCAGCCTGAACGCGCGGGTCTTCCTTGTCCAGCCCGGCATAGATGAAGCTTTTCAGGCCCGCGTAGGTCATTGAACCATAGGACCGGAGCATGCGACGGCCATCAGGAGAGGTGTACTCGCCTGCCTGCGATTCATAGGTGCCGTCATCGCTGGGGCTGTAGACGAAACCGCCATCATTGCCGGCCCAGGGTTGATCGTTGGTCTCAGAATGGTTTTGCAGACGGGTCACGAACAGCATGGCTGCCCGATACGCCGGATCATCCTGGGGAATGCCCGCTTCCTGGAGGGCTTCGAGCGCCATCTGGGTGTTGGACAGGTCTGGTCGGCCCGATCCGCGCGAGTGTCCTCCATATCCCCACCCGCCATACCACGGATGGTCTTCGCTGGTAACTTCTTCACCCTTGGGGCCCTGTTTTGCCTGCACACCCCATTGCAGGCCCTTGAGGTATGCCACAGCCCGATTCAGGGGTTCTTCAAAGGCGGGATTCTTTGCTGCTGCCAGCGCGCTGACCGAAACGGCTGTGTTGTAATTGGCCAGCGAATCCTCGTAGATGCCCCCATCTTCCATCTGGTGCGAAAGCAGCTTCTGGTAGCCGCGGGCAACGAAGTCTGTCGTGTGGTCGTATTTCGCATCCTGCACAAATGCTCGCAGTACCAGCGCGGTGATCGCCGGTGGCTGTCGCTCCGATGCCCAGCCGCCATCGGGATTCTGCTGAGTTTTCAGAAAATCCAGCCCGCGATCGATCATCGCCTGGGCACGCTGGGCGACATCTTTCTGCTCAGTGGATTGCTCTGCCTGAGCATAGGCAATGGATTCGATCCCCACCGGCGCCGTGGCCAGCGCTGCCGCCAGTGTGAAGGTGCATACTAGGTGTCTCATGCTCATGCTCCTTAAAAATCAGATGCGGTTGTTGAGGCGCATTGTATCACCGACCCATCGTAAAAGGGATGGTTACAAAATTACATGGCAGCAGGGGGGGGGAGATGACAATGACGCATTGGACCGTTCCGACAAATCAGGTGGAGGCACTGGTGGTCGAAGACCAGTATCGGCAGGCGAAGTATGGCAAGGGTATTCGTAGCCCTTGCCACCACGACACATCGCTTCAGCGTCGCGGCGGGCCAGGTCGGCTGTACTACGAACTGGAAATGGATTCCTCGCGCGCGGACCGCATGATTCCCGTCCGCTCCATCAGTTTCCGCATCGCACGCAGCGCTTTGCCGCGATGGCTGATCGCATGCTTTTCATGGGGCGACAACTCCGCTGTCGTCTTGCCGAGATGCTCGACATAGAACAGCGGGTCATAGCCGAACCCGTTGCTCCCGCGCGGGCCATGAAGAATGCGCCCCTCGACTGCATCGCGCGTCGTCAGGATGATCCGACCCTGCGGGTCAGCCAACGCCAGCACGCAGACAAACCGTGCTGTGCGCTGCTCGTCGGGCACCTGAGCAAGCTGCCGCAGCAGCAGGGCGTTGTTGTCAGCATCGCCACTGCCGGCATTATGATCGGCTGCCCAGCGGGCACTGCGCACGCCAGGGTTGCCGTCCAACGCATCCACCTCCAGACCGCTATCATCCGCCAGCGTCCAACAGCCAAAATGCCGGGCGTATCCCGCAGCCTTCAGACAGGCGTTGGCACGGAAGGTCCGGCCGGTCTCGGCAATCTCCGGCACATCGGTGCATTGGGACAGATCACTCAGCTCCAGCGATAGCCCGCAGAGCATGTCCCGAAACTCGGCTGACTTGCCGCGATTCCCTGTGGCAATGAGAAGTTTCATGGGTGTCAGTTGCCAGTTGTCTGCTTGGCAGTTGCCGGTGGTCAGTTGCACGTCACCGGCAACCGCCAGCCTTTCACTGCCAACCTTAATCCGTCAATGATCGCAGCCGTCCCGTGGAACGCTGCTGCACAGGTTTCTGCTGGGGCGGGCCGTAAATGGCAGTGCCGTAATCCAGCGGCTGATCAGCTGGGGCGGCTGAGTCATCAGCGATCTGGGTTTCCTGCATCAGGATGTTCTGGCTTCGCTTGGGAACCATGACCAGGAACGATGGATCGGGTACTTCGATGATTCGCCCGGTCTTGGGATCGCGGATGCGCGACATATGGACCTCGCCGTTGATGTAACGATGAGGGAAACGCTTCATCATTTCGATCATCGTCGGGTCCTTGGGGATGAACTGCGGCGCGACAGTGATCATCTTGTCGCTTTGCTGGAACTGGCGAAGCGTGTCCGCCATCTTGCCGGTGGGCCGATCGGTCGCCACGACAACCGTTTTGCGTGAATCATCGTTCACAACCGGCGCAGCCGTTTCCGCGGCCTCGGGGCCCCATGCACCGATGCAGACGGAACTGGCGTTCTCTCCGTGATAGTAGTAGGCGGGAATGCCTTGGGCGCGCGCTTCCCGGACGGCATCCACAGCCGCCTGCTTGCGCTCAATGCTTCCGGTGTAAACACCGATCTCCAGTGGGTAGTAACCGCCGCTGTTGAGCAGATTCCATTCGCTGGGAGCCTCGGGATCGCCGGCATCAATGCCGACGAAAAACGCCTGGCGGAACAGACGCCGGCCTGACGGATCCCGCAGTTGTTGCACCTGCTCCAATTCGCGCTGCGCCTGGCGCGTTGCAGGATCGGTCGGATCGTCAAAAGCGCGGTAATAGCCGTGGTACAGGGTGGTTTCAGTCGAACCATGCACGAGATACCACTGCTTGAGGCCGGTGGTCTCCATCAGGTGATCGCGCAGACGGCGCGCCTCACGCACATGGTTGGGACCGGTGAGTGTGCGACAATAGATGGTCCATTGGGCGTCGCGGGGCGGGACAGGACGGGACTCCTGCGTCTCGGCAGCAGGGTGCGGGGCAGCCTGTGGCGTGGTTGCCCTCGATTGGGGGGCGGTCAAGGGAGTATGGGCTTGGGGGGTGGCTTCTGGAGGATTGTTCCCGCCGCAGGAGGCAGTGGTGATCCCGATCAGTGCAATGATAGCAGCCTGTCGATACGTCATGGAGCGTTCTCCGCGGTGTTAAACAGGGTGAGAGTGTACCACACAATCCCTCAAATGCATTGTGGTTGTAACGCAGCAGTCAATGGGTTCGAAATGATGTATTTAAATCCCTTTCGTCACGGCTCAAATCCCTCTGGCGCTCTAGAAACGCAGTT
>CAZSJB010000172.1:0-6805 GCA_964606625.1 uncultured Tepidisphaeraceae bacterium
ATATGGTCATTCACTCCCCCACAAACGGACACAGGTAGTTGGTTAACAGGTGATTAATGTACTCGGTCCGCTCCCGTTGCGTCAACCTTTATCTTTTTTGGCGACACAGCAGCGATGCTGCGAGCAGCCCCAGAGCCAGCGTGTTTGGCTAGGGAACTACTAACCAGATCGGTGAAGATGCCCTGGCTGGGGTTGAAGTAGGTGCCGCTGCCGGTTTTCTGGAATTTGATCGCGCGTACCATGTAGATATTGCTGGCCAGCGGATCGGGATCGATGAACAGCGTTTAACAGATCCTCGCTGATCCACTCAAATCGCCCATCCAGACTTTCGGCTCGATATATCTGAGAGCCCAAGATGCCGGTATCCTCCGAGGGCTGCCATGAAATAACACCGAATCGTCCTGGATTTCGCTGACGACGTCGCTTGGAGGCAGTACGGGAAACAGGCGGATCGAGGGAGCTCCCAGCAGGCTGGGAACGATGCTGTCGCGGTAGTTAAAGGCGGTTTGGTTCAGGTGGATGCGCCTTCCATCTCAATCGAGATCTTGGTCATGTAGCCCATCGTTTCGCCATAACCAAGCGGGTCCAGCGACCAGCCCAGTGTGTAGGCATAGAAGTTGACAGTCTGCCCCTTGGCAGCCAACAGAGTCCGTAGAAAGTGGTTGTTAATATTATATTCATAATAGTAACTGGCAAATTCTGAATGGATGGCGGTCGTTGGTAAACTTCCAGTAAGGGCGATCTCAGCGGATGGTGATGGAAAGGGTGGCGGCGTTGGAATCACTGGCGATGGTACTGAGAAATATGGAATTATCTGTCGTCTTTTGCCGGTCCTGCTGAGTGTGAACGTGAGATTCAGATTCAATCGCCAGTATACCCCCCCTCGAAAAACATCCGCTGCCAGGATGAGGCTGTCTGCGCATGCACTTCGGCTGAACATCGCCACCTTCCATGCTGGAAATGTGATTATCAAGACATCCGCTCCGGCGGCGTGTGGTAACGGAAAGCCTGCCTCGAAAGGCCACGTTGGCCACAGCACCCTTACAGATATTGTTAACTTTATGCTAACAGCCATTGGCCGAGATGTCAGAAAACTTTCTGTGGAGGTGCTCCGGATAAAACCCGTGAGAAATAGGGAGGCAATCGCTTGCATGTGGGATGAACGTGTGATTAATTTAGGCGGTTAACAAACGGCTTCGTGTTAAGCAGCCCTATCCGGAAAGAGGCATATCGTGGCAGAGCAGCAGGTTACTTTGCGTCAGATCGCCAAGCGAGCAAACGTTTCTGTGGCCGCCGTCTCCTATGCATTGCATGGCAAAGGGCGGATGTCGCCGCAGATGCGTTCGCAGTTGGAGCAGATGCTCAAGGAGGCCGGCTACAAGCCCAGCTATAAGCTGCGGCCGGTGCTCTACATCAACTCGCACAGCATCTTCCGCGACATGCATATCCTGCATCCGCTGCTGTCGAAGTACGAAGGCATCAATACCTGCTTCCATACCGAAGACATTCCCTATCGCCTCGAACTGCTGCACATGCCCGGATCTCCCTCGCTGCAAGAGCAGCTCAATCAGTTGCTCACTTTCCGACCCAGCGGCGTGCTGCTGGATACGGATCTGGGCGACGAAATGGAAGCGGCTGTTTCGTTCTTTAACAAAGCCGGCGTTCCGGCCGTCCAGATCGGACACGTCCAGCGTGCCCAGGGCGTAGACAGTGTGGTCGTTGACAGCTTTGGTGGTGCCTATGCCGGTACGCAACACTTGATCGCCCAAGGACATAAGCGCATTGCCACCATTCGCTGGAATGTGCAGCATGACCCCGCCAGCCGCCAGAAGTTCGCCGGATTCAGCTGTGCCATGAGCGAAGCCGGTCTGCCCGTTCCCGAAGAGTATGTCGTTGAAGCGCCTCCTGGCCGCCGTGCAGCCAGCCAGCCCGGGCGCGTGGCGATCGAACGGCTGCTGCAACTGCCTCAGCCGCCTACGGCGGTCTTCGTTGAAAACAGCTTTGTCAGCCCCAGCCTTCTCTATCCGCTGCCCCCCGAAGAAGCGGTCCCTGCGCGCATTGCCGAAATCGACATGGTCCACTTCGAGGCTTGGAGCCTGGACTGGATTGAACAGGTGGTTGTCGGCAAGCTCTCGTTTCCTTCTCGCAACGCCAAGCTGCTGCGCATCGACTGGTATCAGATGGGCCAAGTGGCAGCTCGGCGCATGCTCGCAAAGCTTGAGAATGAAAACATTTCCGAACAGACCGTCCGCCTCGCACCCCGCCTCGTTCACGTCCACAACGACCAGGAAACCCCGCTGAACGTTTAATTACGGCTAATCATAAAAACGCGCCATCCGCACAGAATTTTCTTGCTTAACACAAGATTATGAATTAAGGTACCGGTCATGTGGTCAGGACCGATCGTGACTGATTGACGGCTGGGCCGCCCGCTGCCATTCAAATGGGGAATGGTTGCTTTCACATCTTTCACATGGAGGCACGTCATGTTGGATGAACAACTGGTTATGGGTGTGTCATGTCGGCTTTTTCACAAAGGAGCCATGATGAGCAAAGTTGCAATGATGGCAGGTGTGCTTTTGGGGGCGGGTGCGGTTTCGGCGGCGCCGATCACGATCATTGACGGGACTGGCAACGTCGTTGCGCCTTACAGTGGTGGGACTAACTTTGTCACCTACGGTCAGACGGTAGGTGGAGAGGGGGCCGCCCAGGTGAACTTCACGGGGCGCAACAACGAGCAGCTGATGACGGCTGCTGTTCCGCGTCCACTTCTGGATACCAACCGCTATGTCACTGCGGAACTTTATGTTGCGACTACGGAGGATACCGACGGCACCACGGT
The DNA here is from genome assembly GCA_964606625.1 of uncultured Tepidisphaeraceae bacterium. Lineage (GTDB taxonomy): Bacteria > Planctomycetota > Phycisphaerae > Tepidisphaerales > Tepidisphaeraceae > CALEKX01. Next base: position 2,843 of record CAZSJB010000172.1, read on the forward strand.
CGTACAGCAGGGGATCAATCGCATGAAGATTATCCTCCGCAACCCGGATGATGGAACGCAGGACACGCTTTGGATTGGTGACGATCCCGGGGACGGCGCCGACGTGGGCATGGGGTGGTATCCCGTGCAGGCTGGTGCGTGGCAGACGTTTGCCTGGGACCTGACCCAGGAATCCTGGTGGACTGAGTCGTATTCCTCGTGGGAAGTGTATCGCATTGCGCTCAACGAGTCGGCGGCGATTCCTAACCCCAATGACAGCGGGCTGTCGAATCAGTTTGCAATTCGCAACTGGCAACTGACGGATGTGCCCGAACCCGGATCGCTGAGTCTGATCGGAATGGGGCTGGGTGCCATGTTGCTTCGTCGGCGTCGCTAGGGCGAGGGGGTGGCCGAGTGCGGCCTGCGGCGTGGCGCCGCCAACGCGGTCCGCCCGCGGAATACGCGGGCGCCCGCTTCAGATTGAAGTTTCCTATTCTGGATCAACCTGATCCACAGCGGAGAATCCGAATGCCGACGCTTCACATCACAACCAATCGTCACAGCGGTATCCGGGGCGCATTCACACTGGTAGAGCTTCTCGTAGTAATCGGAATCATTGCACTGCTCATATCGATCCTCATGCCAGCGCTGCAAAAGGCTCGCGAGGCTGCCGTTAATGTTGCCTGTCAGTCCAACCTCCGTCAGCACGGCATCGCCATCGCCAACTATGTGGCCGACAATAAGGGCTACTTCCCGGTGTCCTACAGGATGAACGCGAGCACGCGGGAATATATTCTGGACAGCAACGGAAATCCCCAGCCCGAGTACGACGCGTGGCGCTTCCGTGTCTACTGGGTCCAGGTGCGCGAAACGTACATGCCCATTGGAAATGAGCCGTTCACAAGCACGTATCAGGTCAATCCAAATCTGGTATGTCCGGCGTGGCGGCGGCACTTTCCGGTACCCAACTCCGGGCCGGACTCCAATTACAACCTGGACGTGTCAGGCTATCACATGGCTTTTGGTCATTCGCTGCATCGACCTGGAAGCCAGAAATACATGTTCCTGGGCGGGCTGAAAATCACGCAGGTGGGCGGCATGAGTGATGGCGCGGTTAGTGTCGGGCCTGCACGACGCACCCCGCCTTCCCGATTCATCATGCTTGCCGACGCTGGATTCACCCAGGCGCTGTCGACAATGGCGACGGGCAAACCGATTGCCCATCGCAGCGGATGGAACGCGCTGTTTGTCGATGGCCATGTGCAGTCATTCGCCGAACCCAACTATCCGCATGAAGACGACCCGGGTTCAACCAAGATCCACCACTACCGTCTGCGCAAGGATCTGCGGGAATAAAGGAGACGCCGTTTTCACAAAGGCGGTTGCCGCCAGCCAAAGCTTCCGGAGATTCGCATGCTGATTTCTACTTGTCGTTTCGCCTTGGTCGGATTCGGAGTTGTATTTGGACTGACAGTGGCTGCTTTTGCCGATGGATTGGGTGGAGCGAGAGTTCCTACTGTTCCGATCGAAGAACATCTGCAGGGTAAATACCCGATCCAGATGCCTGACTATCGGGGCGTTGAGCAGTTGCTCGTGCTGTCCGACCGATGGGTGATCGTCGTCAACGATCAGATGGATGAGCTGTTTGCTGAGATCGATCGGCGTCACGGCAGGGGCGAATTGAAGGATATGGTGGCTCGCTGGATAGCCAGCCAGAAGGCGGGGCGGCCCAACTGGGTGTTGCGTCGAGACATCTGGAACATCCGCGACAAGCACATCGGCGCGGCACGCGAAGCCATCGGCGAACGCAAACTCGGCGAACCGGACTACTTCACGATCACCAGTCCCACTGACGAACGATACGCCAAGCCGCAACGGCCAAACCGTGCCGACCGCCTGCTGGTCTCCGCAGGAATGAATCGGAAGTACGGCGGCTTTTTCAATATTCATTTTCTGACGTACAGCTACCTCGAGTTGCCCCAGCCGATGCAGCCGGGCAACCGTTACGAGATCCGCCTGGGAAATGGCAACGCCGTCTCCTTTACATTCGATCTCAAGACCACTGTCTCCCGTGCCATCAAGGTGAATCAGATCGGTTATCTCCCGGATGCCGGCTACAAGCGGGCATACCTGGGCGCCTACCTGTATCGATTCGGCCCGCTGGATCTCTCTCACGTCGATCGCTTTGAAGTGATCAATACCCACACCGGCGAGATTGTCTACGAGGGCAAGGTCGAACTGGTGGAAAAGAACCCCCGGTTCGCTCCAGCCAAGCCGGATCAAACCCCTGAGTCACGCCCCCTGATGTATGGCGAAGATGTCTATGTCGCCGACTTTACCGACCTGAAGCAAGAAGGAGTTTTCTTTATCAGCGTGCCGGGAGTGGGGCGGTCCTGGCCGTTTCGGCATGCCTCTGATGTCTACGGGCCGGCATTTTTCACGGCGGCCCGCGGCCTGTTCCACCAGCGTGCGGGCATGGCGATTACCAGCCAGTATTCACCGTGGACACGCCAGATGGCCAACATGGCCCCCTACTATGAGTGCGAACACATCAATTTTCCCCATCATGTATCGCCTCCGCGTGGTTACCAGGTGTTTGATGTAGTTGGCGGATCCATCGATCGATCCACGTCCAGGCCCGGCCATCCCGGTGGCTGGCATGATGCTGCCGACTGGGACGTTCGCGACCAGCATCATGTTGCCGTTTTTGACATGCTCCATGCCTATGGCTGGGCACCGCACAAGTTCACCGACGGACAACTGAAGATCCCCGAATCCGGCAACGGGGTGCCCGACATTCTTGACGAAGCCCGGTACGGCTTGGAACTGTACCGCTACAGCATGGACGAACGGGGCGGCGTGGCAGGCATGCTGGAAACCTGGACCCATCCGCCCATGGATGCCGATGTGGATTATGCCTTCAGCCAGCGGACGCGCTGGTCTTCGTTGCTGTTCGCTGCCGCGGCAGCGCAATATGCGCAACACGTTCAGCCGTTCAATTCTGAGGATGCGAAGCTGTACCGTGAGGCCGCTGAGCGCGCCTATGCCTTCGGGAATAATCCGGACAATTCACTCGGCCATGTGGTCATTAATGCCAGGAAGAATCGTGGCAAGGGAGAACCGTACACCATCGAGTGGACCGAAACTGACGAGCACATTTATCCCTACCTGTTGCATGCGAAGCTGCGGCTTTATCTGCTGACCGGCGACAAGAGCTACCTCGACGGCGTTCCCGAACTGGCCAAGGTTGCGGCCCGGCCGTCGGCACATCGCAAGGATTACACGCCGTGGATCTATTACAGCATCATCGAGGCAGCCGAAGGCCTGCCCAGTGAGTTGATCGAGGAATGGCGGCAGTACTTCATCAAGGATGCCGATATGCTTGTCGCCCGGCTTGCCGACATGCCATACGCCATCACCTGGGCGCGCCGCCAGGATTTCTGGATGGCATGGGGCGCCAGCATGATGATGAACTTCAACCGCAGTCTGATGATCGCCTACCACCTTACCGGTGATGCGAAGTATCGGGATGCGGCGCTGGCCAACACTGATTTCATGCTCGGCGCCAACCCGATGGGCATGAGTTGGACCACCGGCATCGGATTTGTCTATCCCATCGATATCCAGCACGGGATGAGCGAAGACGACGGCATCGTCGATCCCGTCCCGGGAATCACGCTCTACGGGATTACCGGCGGGCCAATCTACCACCAGTTCCGCGAAACGGTCTGGCAGGCACAGGTGGATGGTGAGTCGGTATCGTTCCTCAGCCACGAGTCGCAACGGACGCCGCCACTGTGGCGCCGCTTCATGGTGCATCCACGCGTGGCGACAGCGCAGAACGAATTCACGATCCACGAAACCATGGCGGGGACGGTCTTCACCATGGCTGTGTTACTGGATGAAGGCTGGTCTCCCGACGACTCGCCCGTCGTCAAAACTTCGCCCCGCAATCCCGATCAGCTCTTTGGCTATTGGTATTTG